>NZ_VRVE01000053.1:0-29193 GCF_008040035.1 Methylobacterium sp. WL9 | reverse complement strand
CCCCCGGACGCGACGCCTGGCTGTTCGATCCGACGCCCGCCCTCGGCGCGCGGACGCTGACGCTGCGCCCGGTGGCGGCGCTGCACGCGGCGTTCGAGCCGGCTCCGCCACCGGCCGTCGTCGCAGCCCTGGTCGCAGACACGGTCGCGCGCCAGCCGGTGCCGACGCCGCGTCCGCAGGTCGTGCAGCAGACCGCCCGCCTGATGCCGGCTCTCACGCCGCAGACCGTGCCGCTGCCGGTGCGGAGGCCCTCCGACCTCCTGGCCGCGCGCACCACCTCCGTCGTCGCCCGGCTCGACGAGCGGCCGGCCTCGCCGCGCGCCAGGATCGCGGCGCAAGGAGCCGTCGCGCAGGAGAATGCCGAGGCCGAGCGCTCCTTCTTCGACACGGTGTTCGGTGCCAAGCCCGAGGCCGAGCGGCCGCAGGCGCTGGCCTATGCCGGGGTCGACACCCAGGGCCTCGGGATGTCGCCGCGCCGCGCCACCGCCCCTCAGGCCGGCGGCGGCACCGCCGTCTACGACATCAGCGCCGGCCGGGTGACGCTGCCGGGCGGCGAGGTGCTGGAGGCCCATTCCGGCCTCGGTCCGAGCATGGACAACCCGCACAACGTCCACCTGCGCATGCGCGGCTCGACCCCGCCCGGCACCTACGATCTCACCGAGCGCGAGGCGCTGTTCCACGGCGTGCGGGCCCTGCGCCTGAACCCGGTCGGCGGCGCGGGCGCGATCTACAACCGCAACGGGCTCCTCACCCACACCTACATGCTCGGCTCGAGCGGCGCCTCGAACGGCTGCATCTCGTTCCGCAACTACCCCCGCTTCCTGCAGGCCTATCTCAGCGGCGAGGTCCGCCGCGTCGTCGTGGTGGCGGGGTCGAAGGGCGACCGCACCCCGAGCTTCGCCAGCCGGATCTTTGGGGCAAGCGCCTCGGCAGAATGATTTTTTGGGAGTCGGGCGGCCGATCTCCGTGACCGAAGGCCGTTGCCTCCACACCCATCACTGAAGTAAGGAATATTCCTTACATCGGGCGTCGGAGGTTGCGATGGCGACTCGTCTTCGGGAGCGCAGCAGGATCACCGCGAAGGGTCAGACGACGGTGCCCAAGGCCGTGCGCCAGGCGCTCGGCGTCAGCTACGGCGGAGAGATCGCCTACGTCGTGGACGAGCACGGCGTGAGCCTGAGCCGGGTCGAGACCGACGCGCAGGACCCGGTCATCGAAGCCTTCCTGGCCTTCCTCGCCGAGGACATGACGCGCAACCCGCAGGCCATCACGCAGATTCCCGCGAGACTCCTGGAGCGCGTGGTCGCGCTCACCGCCGGGGTCGCGGTCGACCTGGACGAGGAGCTCGACGGCCCCGTGGCGCTCTGAGCGATGATCGTCGTCGACGGCTGGACGCTCTTCGCCCACCCGCTGCTGCTCGACCAGCTCGGGCGGCTGACGGACGCCGTTGAGAAGGCCGCCGATCCAACAGGGGGCAGCGCCAACGCGAAGCTGCTCGCCATGCTGCAAAAGCTGATCTTCGAGATCGTGCCGCAGGACCCGAGCCGCACCGAGTACCGGCAGGGCGACACCCTCGGCGCATCGCGAAAACACTGGTTCCGCGCCAAGTTCGGCAACGGCCGGTTCCGGCTGTTCTTCCGCTACGACAGCCGAAGCAAGGTCATCGTCTTCGCCTGGGTGAACGACGAGCACAGCCTGCGCACCTACGGGTCGAAGACCGACGCCTACCGCGTGTTCCGCAAGATGCTCGACGCGGGCGATCCGCCCGACGACTGGGCCGCCCTGCTGAAGGCGGCCTCCGCGAAGCCGGCGACGGCGCGGCTGGACATAGCGGCGCCGAAGCGCCGGTGAGTCTCGCTACGGCACCCGCTGCGCCAGGATCTTGTCGATCCGGCGCCCGTCCATGTCGATCACCTCCAGCCGCCAGCCCTGCGTCTCGATGGCGTCGCCCTCGGTGGGGATGCGGCCGAGCTCGACGATGACGAAGCCGGCCAGCGTCGAAAAGTCGTCGGTGCGCGGCTTGTCGGCGAAGTCGAGCCGGTCGAAGGCCTCGCCCGCCGGCATCATGCCGTCGATGAGCAGCGTGCCGTCGGCGCGCTCGACCACCATCTGCTCCTCGCCGGGGTCAGGGATCTCGCCGGCCATGGCCTCCAGCAGGTCGGTCTGGGTGACGATGCCCTCGAGGCTGCCGTACTCGTCGACGACGATCGCCATGCGCACCGGCTTGGTGCGGAACGCCTCCAGCACCTTCAGGATGGCGAGGCCCTCGTGCACGACGATGGGCTCGCGCATCGCCGCCGCCACGTCCGGCGCCTTGCCGTCGAGGAGCTGGTCGAGCAGGTCCTGCTTGCGCAGCACGCCGACCACGTCGTCGATGAAGGCGCGCGAGACCACGATCTGCTCGTGGCGGCACTCGCGGATGGCGCGGACGATCTCCTCCGGGCTGTCGTCGAGGTCGACCCAGTCGACCTCGCCGCGCGGCGTCACGATCTCGCGGATGCGGCGCTCGCCGATGGCGAGGATGCGGGCCACCGCGTCCTCCTGCGCCTCGTGCAGGAACCCGGCATCGTGGCTCGCGGTGACGAGCAGGCTCAGCTCGGCCGGGGAGGGCAGGTTCTCCTCGCCGGTGCCGGGCTGCAGGCCCATCAGCTTCAAGACGCCGTTGCCGAGCCCGTTGAGGAACATGATGGCGGGGCGAAACACCATCAGGAACAGGCCGAGCGGCCGCACGATCACCAGCGCCGTGCGCTCGCTACGCTGGAGCGCGAGGCTCTTCGGGGCGAGCTCGCCGAGGACGATGTGCAGGGCGGTGATGATCACGAAAGCGATCGCGACGGAGAGCGTATGCGCACCGATGCCGGCGAATTTTTCGGGCAGCCAGGCGAAGGCCGGCTCGACGAGATGCGCCAGCGCCGGTTCGCCGACCCAGCCCAGCGCCAGGGACGAAATCGTGATGCCGAGCTGGGTCGCGGCGAGATGCGCGTCGAGCTTGTCGGTGGCGTGCTGGAGCGCCTTGGCGTTGAGCCGCTTCTCGTTGACGAGCTCGGCCACCCGGCTGCGCCGCACCGCGACGAGGGAGAACTCCGCCGCCACGAAGAATCCGTTGGCGAGAACGAGCGCCAGGACCGCGAGCAGCCCGAGTGCCGTAGACCAGCCGTCGTCGAAAATCGCGCCCTCCGAGGCGTCACGCCGCCCGTATGGCGACGCCTGCGCTTAGAGCCGAATGTCGAGGCGGCGTGAAGGGGTCATACCGACGGCCGCAGGCTGCGAGTCTTCCATCGATGGCCGTCGCAAGCGCGAATGCGCGCCGCCGCTTATGCGGCGAAGCCTCGAAGGCCAATGACCTCAATACCCCAACCCGGAGAACCGGTAGGCGAGGCCGGCGGTCACGAGCTGGCCCTGCGTGCGGGCGATGACGTCGGCCGTGTGGCCGGCGGGCATGAGGCCGCCGGGGCCGTAGACCGGCCCGACGCCGTTGACCGGGACGGTGCGGCGCCCGAGGTCGTAGCGCAGGTATTCGACCTTGAAGGAGAGGCGCCCGGGGGTGACGAAGCCCGGCACGAAGCCGTCCGGCGCCATCATCTCGATGCCGCCGCCATAGACGAAGCCGGTATCGATGCCGCCGTAGCGGCCGGCATCGTAGAGGCCGCTATACTGGACGCTCGACACCCCCGTCTGCCCCGAGACGCCGATGCCGCCATAGGCGAAGCCGCCGGTGCCGTAGAGCAGCACGGGGCCGAAGGCGTAGCCGAGGCGGCCGCGCACGGTGCCGAGGAAATCGAGGGTCTGGCGCGCCTCGATCGCGAAGTCGCTTCCGCCGAAGCCGAAGCCGGTGGTGCGGGTCCGCTGGATGTTGGTGTAGAGCGCGTCGGTGGCGAGGCCGACGACGAAGCCGGAGCCCGGCGTGAATTGCAGGTCGTAGCCGAGGCCGCCACGCAGCACGTAGGAGCTGCCCGCCAGGGCCACGGCGCCGAGATTGCCGAAATCGATCAGCGCCTGCTCCTCCGGCGTGGTGCCGACGGTCTTCAGGTGCTGTGTGCCGGTGCGGATGTAGCCGGCATCGGCCCCGATAGAGAACCCGCCCCAGACCGGCGGCGGCGCGGGCGGCGGCAGCTGCTCCATCGGCGGCAGGGACGAGCGCAGGGGCAGGTCGGCGGCCTGCGCCGCGCCGAGCCCGCATAGGGCCGGGATCAGCCCGAGCCGGGCCGTACGATGCAGGACTGTGAGGAGCGCAACCATGCCGTCACTTTGCCAAAGCGTGCTTAACGCGCGCTTACCGCGACGCCCGCCGATTCAAGCCGTCTTCAGGTTGTTCCGAAGCAAGGCCGCAGGAGACGACACGGTTCCTGGCCGGCTGGACCGGCCGTTTCAGCCGGAAACCGTATGAGACCGTTTCCGGTTGATCGAAGCGGGCTGTGCGCATCCCCTCTCCCCGCACAGATCTCGGGCCTGCCCGAGATCTGCTTCATGCGCCGAAGTCGGGCAGGCCCGACTTCGGGTGGGGAGAGGCCTTCATGGACCCTGTCGTCCATGAAGGAATTGCAGGCGAAGCCGAAGCGAAGGTGAGGGGGGGTCCGAAAGGAGCTTTCCCGACGAAGCCCCCTCGCCTTCGGCTGCCGCCTCGCCGCGCCGACGACGAGGTCGTCGCGGCCCTCTCCCCGCAAGCGGGGCGAGGGGATGCGCGCACCCGAACCGATCGGCTGGAAACGGCATGAGGAGCGACACGGGCGTGGACGCCGGTCGCAAGGGCGATCGTACGAAAGGGCGCTCGCGCCGTCATCGCCTGGCTGGAAGCGACTGGATGGCCCGGCGGATCGCACTGCATTGCTGCTGCAGCTGGCGCTCGACGGCGATCTCGGCGCGCCGCGTCGCCAGCGCAGCGGCCTCGGCCGCCTTCGCCGCGGAGGCGTCGAGGTCGTCGAGCAGGCGCTTGAGGCCGGCAAGGTCGCGCAGCAGCTTTGCCGGATCCATTGGCGGCGGCGCGTCCGGGCGGGTCAGGCGCCCGCTCGCGGGAGGGAACCCGGAGTGACGGCACCGCCCGGGGAGGCCTCCATACGAAGGCATGATTTCGGGACTCTGATGTCCATCCCGGCATTCCCACGGCATCGGACGATGCCACCCAGGATGCGCATCGAGGTGAACGGTTCACCATCATGGATCGTAAAAGCGATCTTAACCCTCGCGGCGCAGGGTGGAACCGAGGGCGCATCCGGTCGCGTCGTGCGAGGAGTGGTTCCGTGGCCAAGATCCAGAGCGAGCCGAGGACCGACACGCGGCCGCACCACGCCGACACGCCCCCCTTGAGCGCCACCGTGCGCCGGCATCTCGGCAAGAGCCTGCGCTCCCACTACGCCGCCTCCCTCGCCGAGCCGGTCAGCGAGCGCCTCGAAGCGCTGCTCGCCAAGCTGCAGGGCCCAAAGGGCTGATCCCTCAGGGACATTCCGGCCGTCCGCCGCGATCCGGCAGGACCGGGCGCCCCTCGGCCTCTGCGCAGGACGGTGTCCGGACCTCTTCGGTCTATCCGGCTCCGCACCGGGTCTGCGCCTCGTCAGGCCGAGGCTTCACTGCGTGTTTTCGAGAAGATCTCATCGGAAAACCCGAAAATGTCTTTCCCGAAATCTGTTCGAAGCGGAAGCCGGCCCTAGAACCTGCTTCGTTCACGGCCGTCCTTCGGCGAAACGGGCACCGTTTCGCCGAGTAGGACTTCAATCGAAGGCGACGGCGACGAGAGAGAACAGCCCGGCGAGAAGAAGATTGCCGGCGAGCACGAGAGCGATGACCGTCATGGGGATGTCGGGAACCTGATCCGGAGATTCGGGATGGGCTGTGTAGCGGTTCGGGCCGCGCGCCGCTGCTACGCTCCCGCCTCACGTCGCCGGAAACCGGCAGCCGAACCGAGTGCGATGCAACACGGCAACGCTTTCCGTCCCGCACAGGCCACGTTTGCGCCCGAACACTTGCCGAGACTGCAAATTCTCGCTGCCGCGGACCGATTCGCCGCAAATCGGTTGCAATTGGGTTAACGGTTGTCCGCAGCGGCCATGGCGCGCCGCGAGGGCTGTCGGCGATGATCACGGCAAGCGATACGATCCTGGCAGCCGCCGGGTTCTTCGGCCTCGGCGCGTCCGGGCTCGTGGTGAAAAGCTCCAGCTCGGAGGTCGACGCGGAGCCCGTCTCCCAATCCGACGGGCCGGCCTCTCCCGACCAGCTCTCGGTGGGCGAGCCGTATTTCGAGGCGGTTGCCGCAGCGCTTCGCAGGACCGGCTACCTGGATTCGTGACCCGGACGCCCGTCCTTCTCGGATCCCGCCGGCCGGCCGGTCCCGGCCTTGCGCGATGGTTGACCGATCGGGGAGACTGGCTATAGCGGCCCGCACGTACCCGAAGGCCGGGTGACGCAACGGCCGGTCTGTCGGCAGTGATCGCGGGCGGCTACGAGGGTGGATCGCCACTCCCGGCTACTGCCTCGGATTGGACGACAGACCGACGACTTGAGAATATTCCATGAAGATCGAAATATTCGGTTTTCATTCGCCCACTGGATCGAGTTTTCTTGATCCGAAGGACACCGTTCCGGATGTATTACGTCTATAATACAATCAGATTATAGGCAGATACTGCATTTGCGACAAGCATAGAGTGCTTCATGACTGGCAAGCGTGCGTTGATCACAGGCATCACGGGGCAGGACGGCGCCTATCTGGCGCAACTGCTCCTGGGCAAGGGCTACGAGGTGCACGGCGTGGTGCGCCGCTCGAGCCATGCGGGTGTGTTCGACCACCGGCTGAAATGGCTCGGCATCGAGAACGACGTCGAGCTCCATGACGGCAACCTGCTTGACCTGTCGAGCCTCGCCCGCATCGTGCAGCTGGTCCAGCCCGACGAGGTCTACAACCTCGCGGCGCAGTCCTTCGTCACCGCCTCCTGGCAGCAGCCGATCCTGACGGGCCAGATCACCGGCCTCGGCGCCGTCAACCTGCTCGAATGCGTGCGCACGCTGAAGCCCGATGCGCGCTACTACCAGGCCTCCTCCTCGGAGATGTTCGGCCTGATCCAGGAGCAGGTCCAGAGCGAGGCGACGCCGTTCTACCCACGCTCGCCCTACGGTGTGGCCAAGCTCTACGCCCACTGGATGACCATCAACTACCGCGAGAGCTTCAAGCTGCACGCCTCGAACGGCATCCTGTTCAACCACGAGAGCCCGCTGCGCGGCGTCGAATTCGTCACCCGCAAGGTCACGGACGGCGTCGCCCGGATCAAGCTCGGCCTCGCCAGCGAGCTGCGGCTCGGCAACATCGACGCCAAGCGCGATTGGGGCCACGCCAAGGACTACGTCCGGGCCATGTGGATGATGCTGCAGCAGGAGACACCGGACGACTTCGTCATCGCCACCGGCCGCACCACCACGGTGCGCGACATGTGCGAGATCGCGTTCCGGCATGTCGGCCTCGACTCGGCCGCCCACCTCATCATCGACGAGAAGCTGTTCCGGCCGGCCGAGGTCGAGGTGCTGCTCGGCAACCCCGCCAAGGCGGAGAAGGCCTTCGGCTGGAAGGCCGAGATCTCGCTCGAAGAGATGATCCGCGAGATGGTCGATGCCGATCTCGCCCGCTTGAAGCCCAGGGTCTGATCGCCGGTCGAATCGAGACGGCCCGTCGGCCACTGTTCGGGCTGCGTGCCGGCGTGCGCGGTCCCGCTCAGCCCAGTGGGGTCTGCGCGACGCTCGGCCGGTGCCGGCTCGGATCAGGACCTCATCCCTATGAGCCGATGTCCTGTCCTCAGACCCGCCTGCACCGTTATCTCGGTGGAAGTTTTGCCGTGTTCACCAAAAACGGCGTGGTTTGGCGCTAGAAAGCATGGAGGCCGGGGTAACGGGTTCTGAGCGAGCCGAGCAGCGTATGAGACGGATACTCGTCACGGGGGCGGCCGGCTTCGTCGGTCGCCACGTCGTCACGGCCCTGCGCGGCCGGTTCGGGGCCGGTGACGCCATCCTCGGCCTTGGCCGGAGCGCGCTTGCTCATCCGCTCGACGGCGTCGAGTACCGGCAGGTCGACCTGCTGGATGCCGATGCGCTGGCGCAGTGCCTTGCCGCGTTCCGGCCCACCGACATCCTGCATCTCGCCGCGATCTCGGCCGTGCAGCAATCGGCGGCCGATCCGCTCTCGGCTTGGCGGGCGAATGTCGGCGGCCTGTTCAATCTGGTCGACGTCGTTCTGAAGGAAGCCTCGAACGCCAACCTGTTCTTCGTCAGTTCGGGGGAGGTCTACGGCCGCGCCTTTCTCTCGGGGCGCTCCACCGACGAGACCGTCTTGCCGGAGCCTGCCGGGAGCTATGCCCGCTCGAAATGGATCGGCGAGCAGATGCTTCTCGACATCCTCGCACCCACGGACGTGCGGCTGGTGATCCTGCGGCCGTTCAACCATACCGGCCCCGGCCAGGACGAGCGCTTCGTCGTGCCGAGCTTCGCCGGGCAGATCGCCCGGATCGAGGCCGGATTGTCCCCGCCGCGCCTGGAGGTCGGCAACCTTACCGCGCAGCGCGATTTCCTCGACGTCGCCGACGTGGCCCGAGCCTATGTCGATCTGATCGCCTCAGCCGAAAATCTCCCGAGCGGCACGATCCTCAACATCTGCTCCGGCCAGCCACGCTCCATCGAGAGCATTCTGAACGATCTGAGAGCGCTGGCGCTACGGCCCTTCACCGTCGCGCAAGCCCCGGACCGGATGCGCCCCTCCGAAATCCCGATCGCCATCGGCGATGCCGGCCGCCTCCACGCCGCCATCGGCTGGGCACCGTCGATCGATTGGGCCAAGACGCTGTCCGACGTCCTCGCCGCGGCCCGCAGTGCTATCGGTTGAGGAGCGGCTTCATCTCCCGCGGCCACGGCATAGAAAAAACCCTTCTCTCGCCAAGCGCTCCGGCCCCGCTTAAATCTGCGGCCATGCAGACGAAATCCGACATCCTCGCCGCGATCGGCGGAACCCCGCTGATCAGGCTCGCCCGTGCCTCGGACGAGACCGGATGCACCATTCTCGGCAAGGCCGAATTCCTCAATCCCGGCCTCTCCGTAAAGGACCGGGCGGCGCTCTCGATCGTGCGGGATGCCGAGGAGAAGGGGCTGATCCGGCCCGGCGGCACCATCGTCGAGGGCACGGCCGGCAATACCGGGATCGGGCTGGCGCTCGTGGCGGCGGTGCGCGGTTACCGCACCGTCATCGTCATCCCGGAGACCCAGTCGGCCGAGAAGAAGGCGACGCTGCGCCTCGCCGGTGCACGCCTCGTCGAGGTGCCGGCCGTGGCCTTCGCCAACCCGAACAATTACGTCCATGCCGCACGGCGCCTTGCGGACAAGCTGGCTGCGAGCGAGCCGGCCGGCGCCTTCTTCGCCGATCAGTTCGACAACACCGCCAACAGGCAGGCGCATGTAGATACGACCGGCCCGGAAATCTTCGATCAGACGGGTGGAACGGTCGATGGCTTCGTCTGTGCGGCCGGCACCGGCGGTACGCTCGCCGGCGTCGCCGAGGCGTTGCGGGCGAGAAAGCCCGGCGTGACGATCGCCCTGTCCGATCCCGAGGGTTCGGCGCTCCACGCGCACTACACCACCGGCACGCTCAAGGCCGAAGGTTCGTCCATCACGGAAGGCATCGGCCAGGGCCGGATTACGAAGAACCTCGAAGGCTTCACGCCCGACGTCTCGTTCCGAATCCCCGACACCGAGGCGGTCGCAATCGTCTTCCAGCTGATGCGGGAGGAAGGGCTCAGCCTCGGGGGGTCCTCGGGCATCAACGTCGCCGGCGCGATCCGTCTGGCGCGCCATCTCGGCCCGGGCCACACCATCGTGACCATCCTCTGCGACGGCGCGGCGCGCTACGCCTCGAAGCTGTTCAACCCCGAATTTTTGAGAGAACGCGGCCTGCCGACGCCGGATTGGCTGGGGGCGGACACAGGTGCGTTACCGGATTGGCGGGCTCCATCCCCAACGTCCTGACAAATCTTTGCAAAATCACGTGAACGGAATGCCGCGTCACCGCGTTGCAACGGTCTAGCTCAAGCGACGACGCTTGGGCGTATCGGAGTTCCCGTCGATGCTTACCACCATCATTCTCATCATCCTGATTCTGGCTCTGTTCGGCGGCGGCAACTTCCTCGGCGGCGGCAATTATCGCGGTGCCGGCTTCGGCCTCGGCGGCATCCTGATCATCGTCCTGATCGTGCTGCTGCTCACCGGACGCATCTGATTTTTCACGCGGCTTCGCGTGTTTCAGGTGAAGCATTTTTGTGTGTTTTCCGACGAAGCGGTCACCGCTTCATCGGGATAGGACGTTTCGAAACAGAACAGCCGCGGATTCGTCCTGCGGCTGTTCTGCGTTCAGACAGTCTCCGTCGTGCCCCGACGTGCACCGAGCCAGGACGCGGCGAGCACAACGAGGCTGACCGCGCCGATCAACAGGGTCGAGGCAGCGTTGATCTCCGGGTTCACCCCAAGCCGCACCTGGCTGTAGAGCCGCATCGGCAGGGTCGTCGCGCCCGGTCCCGAGACGAAGCTCGCGATGACGAGGTCGTCGAGCGATAGTGTGAAGGCGAGCAGGAACCCCGCCGCGAGTGACGGGGCGATCAGCGGCAAGGTCACCGTCAAAAACACCCGTGCAGGGCTGGCCCCGAGATCGGCCGCGGCTTCTTCGAGCGAGCGGTCGAATCCTTTCAGCCGCGCGCCGACCACCACCGCGACGAAGCCGGTGCCGAAGGTCGCGTGGGCGATCACGATGGTGGGAATGCCACGCTCAACGTCGAGGCCGACGAAGAGCAGCAACAGCGACAGTCCGGTGATCACCTCCGGCATCACCATCGGCGCGTAGAGCAGCCCGGTGAAAACGCTTCGTCCGGTGAAGCGCCCATGCCGGTCGAGCGCCAGCGCAGCGAGAGTCCCAAGGGCTACGGCAATCGCCGCGGCCAGGGTCGCGACCTTCAGCGAGACGAGGGCCGAGGCCAGCAGCGGGCCGTCGCCGAACAGCACGCCGTACCAGCGCGTCGAGAACCCGCCCCAGACGGTCACGAGGCGCGAGTCGTTGAAGGAGTAGACGATCAGCACGAGGATCGGCGCGTAGAGAAAGCCGAGCCCCGCCGTGAGGGCGATGCGATTGAACGCGGTCACCGCAGCGCCTCCTCCCGCTGCTCCTCCGCCCCGCGGAAGATCACCACGGGGCCGACGACGAGGATCAGCAGCAGCACCGCCACGGCCGAGGCGATCGGCCAGTCCCGGTTGGAGAAGAACTCGATCCAAAGCATGCGGCCGAGCATCAGGGTCTCGGAGCCGCCGAGCAGGTCCGGGATGATGAACTCGCCGACCATCGGGATGAAGCAGAGCAGCGCCCCGGCCACCAGCCCCGGCATCGCCAGCGGCAACGTAATGGAGAAAAAGATGCGGCTGCGAGAGGCGCCGAGATCAGCCGCAGCCTCCGGCAGGGCGGTGTCGAGCCGGCTCATCACGGCATAGAGCGGCAGCACCAGGAAGGGCAGGTAGGCGTAGGTCAGCCCGATCATCACCGCGAGCGGCGTATTCAAGATCTCGAGCGGCTGCACGAGGAGCCCGAACTTGAGCAGTGCCGCATTGAGCAGGCCCTCGGGCTTCAGGATCGCGATCCAGGCATAGACCCGGATCAGAAAACTCGTCCAGAACGGCACCACCACCAGCGCCACAAGAAGCGGCTGCGTCCGTGCGCTTGCCCGGGCCATCGCGAGCGCCATCGGCGTGCCGATCAGAACGAGGATCGCGGTGGCCCCGGCCGCGTAGGCCAGAGAGGACAGCGTCGCCTCCCAATAGAGGGAATCGGCCGCCAGCATCGCGTAGTTGGTGAGTTCGAGTCCCTCGAAGAACGCGCGCCAGCCCGCGATGCCGGCGCTCCAGTCGAGCACCGGCCGGTAGGGCGGCTGCGCGGTGACGGGCGTCGACAGGCTGATCTTAACCGTGATCGCGAAAGGCACGAGGAAGAACACGCCGAGCCACAGGACCGGCGGTGCCCGTACCAGCCAGCGCCCGAGAACGGGGCCGCCGCGTCTCATGCCGGCAGCACCCATCCGGCCTGCGGCGCGAAGCCCAGGCTGACGCTGTCGCCGACGACCGGACCTCCCGCCTCGTCCAGCAGGCTCGCGCTAGCGCACAAAATGGTGCCGTCGGCCATGCGGATCCGCCGCCGCACACGGTCGCCGAGATAGGCCGTGTCGACGAGTGTGCCGGAGAGGGCATTGTCGCCCACTCCGAGCCGCAGCCGTTCGGGCCGCAAAGCCACGACGACCGGATCGCCCGGGCCCGCACCGGCGAGCGCCTCCGAGGCGAGGGCGCGGACCGGCCCAAGCTCCGTGTGCACGCTTCGCAACCCTCCATCGGCGAGACCCAGAAGACCGGCGATCAGGTTCACATCTCCCAACAGCCCGGCGACGAAGCGGCTCGCCGGGCGTTCATAGAGTTCGCGCGGCGGCCCGACCTGTACGAGCCGGCCGCGATCCATCACGCCGATGCGGTCGGCGAGCGCCATCGCCTCTTCGGGATCGTGCGTGACGACGACGAAGCCCGTGCCGAGCCGGCGCTGCAGGGCCCGCAGCTCGCCTTGCGTCTCTTCGCGCAAGGCGCGGTCCAAGGCACCCAGTGGTTCGTCGAGAAGCAGCAGCCGCGGCTCGCGGGCGAGCGCCCGGGCCAGCGCCACCCGTTGACGCTGCCCGCCGGAGAGCTTGTCGGGTCGGCGCCTCTCGAAGCCTTCGAGCTTCACGAGCCGCACGAGCCCCTCCACCCGTTCGGCGATGGCGGACCGCGACAAACCGAGCCCCTGCAACCCGTAGGCAAGGTTCTGAGCCACGCTCATATGCGGAAACAGCGCGTAGGATTGGAACATCATGTTCACCGGCCGCCGATGCGGTGGCAGCCCGGTAAGGTCCTCGCCCCCGAGCCGGATCATGCCCGCATCCGGCGTCTCGAAGCCGGCAAGCAGCCGCAGCAGGGTGCTCTTCCCACAGCCGGAAGGCCCGAGCAGACAGAAGAACTCGCCCTGAGCCAGATCGAGCGAGACCGTGTCGACGGCGCGATGCGCGCCAAAAGATTTCGTGATGCCGTCGAGGCGCAGCAGCGGTTCGAGGCTTTGGGGAATTGGAATGGGCAAGGTGGCGCTGCGATCGGCGAGTTTGTGCCGCCAAGCTATAGGCGATTCCGACGCTGCGACATCGCGGGCGACACCGGAGCTACCCGTCCTCCCGCAACGCCTCCGCCACCCGCGCCTCGAGCAGGTCCGGCCGGCGCAGCACGAGGGCGCCGCGGGTGCGGTCGATCAGGCCCTCGCCGGCCATCACCGTGAACTCGCGGGTCACCTGTTCGCGGCGGCAGCCGATGCGGGCGGCGAGCACGTGGTGGTAGGGCGGGGGGGTGACGACGCGCTCGCTCGATGAATCGCCACCCTGGCCGGCCCGCGGCACCGAGAGGCGCAGCAGCTCCGAATAGAGCCGGTGGCGCAGGTCGAGCAGCGCGTGCTCCATCAGGCGGGTGTTCAGCTCGCGCACGCGCTTGGCGAGGAGCCGAAAGAGACGGTCGGCGATGATCTCGGAGGCGGAGACCATCTGGCGAAACACCGCGGCCGGCACCACGCAGACCTCCCCGCGGGTCAGCGCCGTGACGTTGGCCGAGCGGCCGATGCCGTCGATCGCCGCGAGTTCGCCGAAGAAGGCGCCCGCACGCATCTCACCGAGAATCACCTCCTTGCCGGACTGGGTCCGGTTGAGGATGCGCACTTCGCCGGTGGCGAGAAAATAGACGTCGGTCGAGATGTCGTCGAAGTCGACCAGCACCTCGTTCTCGTCGAACCGGCGCCAGTGGCAGCGGGTCTCGTAGGGTGCGAGATCGATCTCCGGTTCCTTGAAGAACGGAATACTCGCCAGCCGGCCACTCGACACTGCTCACCCCCCGCCCCGACGCCGCACCGCCGTAGCACGATCGAGCGGGGGAAAGATCCGCGAAGTCGCTGCGACGGCGACCTCAGGCACCGCATGCGGCCCGACGCCTCCGATCACGCGGGCGTCGTCGGCCTGAGGGCCTCCGTGATCGTGGCGCTCCGCTGGGGCAGGGTCAAGGCGTCGTCGGCGGAGATCGTTCGCCAATAGTTCCGCGAGGCCGCGCGGGTGCGGCGTCGCGCGATCCATCGACGAGTCGGTTACGGGCGAGCCGGCTCGGCAATCCCGCGCAGACCATGAAACAAACTCCAGAAAATCCTTTCGAAACAAGGCCCTCACCATTCGTTCGCCGCAGATACCTTCGGGTCGTGTTGACGGTCAGGCCGTCGTTCGAAGAAGAGTTTTGTCGATGTTTCGTATGTTGAAGCCGTTGTTCGTCGCCGGCATGATCGGGTCCGCCGCGATGCTGGCAGCGCCCGCCTCCGCGCAAGAGGCCGGACAGGGGGTTGGATCGCTCCTGACGCAACTCAAGCAGAGCGGGGCCGAGACGGCCTATATGCAGGGCCGCAGATTTCGCGGGGGTCGTGGCGGCTTCGCGGGACGCGGCTTCGGCGGCGGGCGCGGGTTCCGCAACCGCGGTTTTGCCGGGCGCGGCGGCTATGGCCGAGGCTATGGCTACGGCCGCCGTGGTGGCATCGGTGGCGGAGCAGCGGTCCTCGGCGGGCTTGCGGCAGGCGCCCTGATCGGCGGTGCGATCGCGTCGCAGGCGGCGCCAGCCCCGGTCTACGGTGCCCCGGGCGGCGACGCGGTCGCCTATTGCCAGCAGCGCTTCCGCTCCTACGACCCGGCGTCGGGCACCTATCTCGGCAACGAAGGCGCACGGCACGCCTGCCCGTAGTCGCCGATCACCCAGATCGCTTGAAGATCGAGCCCCGCACACACGTGCGGGGCTTTTGTCAGGCGACGTGCCGCAGCGCCTCGCCGCCGTGGACCTCCGACAGGATCTCGTAGGACCGAAGCCGGGCACCGTGATCGTGGATGGCGGAGGCGACCATGAATTCGTCGGCGCCCGTCTCGGCGATCAGGCGATCGAGGCCGAAGCGGATCGTTTCCGGCGAGCCGACCAGGGCGCGCGACAACATCCGCGAGGCGTGCAGTTTCTCGGTCGGCGACCAATACGCCTCAATATCGTCGACCGGCGGCCGGAGCAGGCCGCGCGTACCGCGGATCAGGTTGGTGAATTGCTGCTGGGCCGAGGTGAACAGGCGGCGCGCCGCGCTATCCGTTTCCGCCGCGACGACGTTGACGCCGACCATCGCATGAGGGCGCTGCAGCTGCTCGGAGGGGCGGAAGCCCGAGCGGTAGGCGTCGAGCGCCGGCAGCAGCGCATCGGGCGCGAAATGCGAGGCGAAGGCGTAGGGCAGCCCCAGGGCGGCGGCGAGCTGCGCGCCGTACAGGCTCGATCCAAGAATCCAGAGCGGCACGTTGGTGCCGGTGCCGGGTACCGCCTGGATGGCTTGGTCCGGCCGCGCCGGCCCGAGCAGCGCCTGCAACTCGATCACGTCCTGCGGAAAGGTGTCGGCCCCACTCGACGAGCGGCGGAGCGCGCGCATCGTCGGCTGGTCGGTGCCGGGAGCCCGCCCAAGTCCGAGGTCGATCCGGCCGGGATGAAGCGTCTCGAGCGTGCCGAACTGCTCGGCGATGACGAGGGGCGAGTGGTTCGGCAGCATGATGCCGCCGGCCCCGACCCGGATCGTACGCGTGCCGGCCGCGACATGGCCTATCACCACCGCCGTCGCCGCGCTGGCGATGCCGATCATGTTGTGGTGCTCGGCGAGCCAGAACCTCGTGTAACCGAGCCGCTCGGCATGGCGCGCCAGATCGAGGCTGTTGCGTAGGGCGTCGGCCGGCCCAAAACCTTCGGGCACGAAGGCGAGATCGAGGATCGAGAGCGGAGGCATGGTGCGCACGTCATCACCTTCGGGCCGCACGCGATGCGGCCATAACGCTCCCTCACCGCCGAAGATCGTGCGCCTCACGCCGCTTCGCAAGGAAGTCCCAGCGATCGACGGGGCCTATCGCCCGCCGACCTGCCGTCCGGCCTCGGCGACGAGGCGGGAGAACGCCACGGCGGCGGCGGAAGCCTGGACGCGGCTCGGATAGTCGACATGCGACTGGGCGACTTCCTCGCCATAGGCGTTGCGCAGGGCCCATCCCCAGCTGCTGCTCTCCCGCTCCAGCAGGTCGAAATGCACGGAGCGTGCGCCCAGCCGACGCGCGAGATCCGCCGGCGGGCGGGTCGGCCCGCGCCGGGCGGCCGATCGTCCCGGCTGGAAGCCATCGCCGAGCCCGTTTCCGGTTGTCCACAGGTCCGCAGTCTGCATGATGCCCTCGACGCTTGATTCTATGTTCTTGATATGTTCTCAAGCGCGGCTTGTCCAGACGTCCCGCAAATCCGACGTCAATTTTCTCGGCGTGCACGCGACCGGATGCGGGATGCGCATCCGCCGGGATCGGCGACGCGCATCCCGCCTTGCACCGGAGCCCCGCGGCCCTCAGAACGCGCGCATGCTGCGCGTCAACGACCTCTCCTATCGCATCGGCGAACGGCTGATCCTCGATGCGGCGACCTTCGCGATTCCCGATGGGGCGCGCGTCGGGCTCGTCGGCCGCAACGGCGCCGGCAAGACCACTTTGTTCCGGGCGATCCTCGGCGAGCTGCCGGTCGATGGAAAGTCTGTCTCGATGCCGAAAGGCATGCGCATCGGCGCGGTGGCGCAGGAAGCGCCGGCCGGCCCCGAGACCCTGCACGCGGTCGTGCTCGCGGCCGACACCGAGCGCTCGCGCCTGATGGCGGAGGCGGAGGACGCCGACGGGATCCGCCGCGCCGAGATCGAGACGCGGCTGGTCGATATCGGCGCGCATTCCGCCCCGGCCCGCGCGGCGGCGATCCTGCACGGCCTCGGCTTCGATGCGGCAGCGCAGTCGCGTCCCTGTGCCGACTTCTCCGGCGGCTGGCGCATGCGTGTGGCGCTCGCCGCGGTGCTGTTCTCCGAGCCCGACCTGCTGCTGCTCGATGAGCCGACGAACTATCTCGATATCGAGGGCACGATCTGGCTCTACGACTACCTGGAGCGCTACCCGCGCACCGCGATCATCATCAGTCACGATCGCGACCTGCTCGACGAGTGCGTCGACCACATCCTCCATCTCGACCGGGGCAAGCTCACGATCTACCGCGGCGGCTACACCAGCTTCGCCCGGCAGCTCTCGGAGAAGCGCGTGCTGCAGGCCAAGGCCAAGGCCAAGCAGGACGTCGAACGGGCGCATCTCCAGAGCTTCGTCGACCGATTCAAGGCCAAGGCGACCAAGGCCCGGCAGGCGCAGTCGCGCATGAAGCGCCTCGCCAAGATGGAGCCGATCGCGGCCTTGCTCGAGGACGACGTGCCGGTGATCCACCTGCCGAGCCCCGAACGCCCGCTCTCGCCGCCGATCATCGCGATGGAGCGGGTGCAGGCGGGCTACGGCGAGCGCGTGGTGCTGTCGGGCCTCAACCTCAGCCTCGCGCCGGACGACCGCGTGGCGCTGCTCGGCGCCAACGGCAACGGCAAATCGACCTTCTGCAAGCTGATCGGCGGCCGGATGCCGCCGCTCTCGGGCGAGATGAAGCGATCGTCGAAGATGGAGGTGGCGTATTTCGCCCAGCACCAGCTCGACGAGCTGCGTCCCGCCGAGAACGCCGTCGCCCATGTCCGCGACCTGATGCCGGACGCTCCCGAAGCCCGCGTGCGCTCGGCCGCGGCGCGGCTCGGCTTCCCCGCCTCCAAGGCCGACACGCCTGTCAGCCAACTCTCGGGCGGCGAGAAGGCGCGGCTGCTGATGGGGCTCGCGGCCTTCTCAGGTCCGCACCTGCTCATCCTCGACGAGCCCACCAACCACCTCGACATCGAGAGCCGTCAGGCGCTCGTCGAGGCGATCAACGATTACGAGGGTGCCGTGATCCTCGTGAGCCACGACCGCTTCCTGATCGAGGCCTGCGCCGACCGGCTCTGGATCGTCGCCGACGGCTCGGTGAAGAGCTTCGACGGCGACATGGACGACTATCGCCGTCTCGTTCTTTCGGGCCCGGAGCGCCCCGACGACCGCGCCGCGGAGAGCGCTGGCGGCAAGCAGGCCGAGGCCCGCCGCTCCGCCGTCGAACGCCGCGCTGCGCTGGCGCCACTCCGCAAGAAGCTCGAAGCGGCGGAGGCGCGCATGCAAAAGCTCTCGGCCGCCATCGCCAAGATCGACGCCGCGCTCGGCGACGGCACGGCGTTTCTCAAGGACGCGGCCAAGGCCGGCGAACTCGCGAAGATGCGGGCGGACGCAGCCACCGCGCTGGAGCGGGCGGAGGAGGAGTGGCTGGAGCTGAGCACGGAGATGGAGGCGGCGGCCTGACGGCCTGCTGAAGGCACTTGGTCTCCACTCGGCGGCCCGCGACGAGCGCTTGATGCCGGTGCCGATTGATCTCTTCGGGAGCGCAGACTCGTCCAGGACGCCAACGGCGAGGCGGAAGACGCTCGGGATGCAGGGGAACGTAAGGCTGATCCTACTCCAGCGTCAGGACGATGGAGCGGATCTCCTTCGGCCCCATCCGGGCTTGATCCTCCCCCGGTTTCACGGACAGAGGTTTAGCTCGCGTTCCGTTCGGCTTGCTCGGGCGTGATGTACCCGAGAGCGGAATGGATGCGCTGGCGATTGTAGTAGCCTTCGATGTAGACGAACAAGTCGCGTCGGGCCTCGTCCCAGGTTGCCCATCGTCGCTGATGGACGAGTTCGACCTCGAGGGTGTGGAAGAAGCTTTCCATCGGGGCGTTGTCGTAGCAGCAGCCGGTCCGGCTCATGGAGGGCGTCGCCTTCATGTCGGCGAGCTGCGATCTGTAGGCCTCGGCGGCGTATTGGCTGCCGCGATCCGAGTGACAGATGAGCCCAGCCGCTGGTCGCTGCCGTTGGGTAGCCATCATCAGGGCCGCCGAGGTCAGTTCGGTCCGCATGTGCTTGCGCATGGACCAGCCAACGATCTTGCGGGCGGCGAGATCGAGGACGGCGGCCAGGTAGAGCCAGCCCTCTCCGGTCGGCAGTAGGTGATGTCGGCCAGCCAGACCGTGTTGGGCAGCGCGGCGGAGAACTGCTGCTTCAGGAGGTTGGCTGCAATCGGCAGGTCGTGACGGCTGTCGGTTGTGCAGGGCCGGAATCGACGCACTGCCAGGGCCCGAATGCCATGACGGCGCATCAGACGCTCCACCCGCCCGCGACCGACTGTTCGGCCCTCTGCCTGCAGGGCAGCATGCACCCGAGGCGAGCCGTAGCGCCTGTGATGCCCGGCGTGGATTCGGCGGACGTCGTCGAGAAGGCGACCGTTGGACGCCGACCGCGCGCTCTCGGGGCGTGATCGCCAATCGTAGTAGCCGCTGTGAGAGACTTCGAGCACGCGGCACATGAGACGCACCGGCTTGGGTCGCTCGCATGCTGCTCGATGAAGGCGAACGTCACTTGGGCATCTCTGCGAAGATGCCGATCGCTTTTTTAGGACGTCGCGCTCCATGCGCGTCCGGTCGAGTTCACGCCGCAGGCGAGCGATCTCGGCTGCCTGGTCGGAGGGGGAAGCCACCGGGCTCGCGGATGCAGTTCCTGGCGATCCGGCTGCGCGCTGCGGTGGGGAGCCCCCCACCAGCCCCGCGCGCCACTGCCTCAGCATCGAGGGTTGGATCCCGAGTTCAGCCGCGATCTGCATCTGCGGTCGGCCGCTGCTCTCCAGCAGCGCCACCGCCTCGCGTTTGAACTCCGGGGTGAACGCGCGTCTCGTCTTCGCCATCAAACACCTTCCCCGCCCGCAAGGAGCGTATCAGAGGTGTCCGTGAAACCGGGGGAGGATCACTTGGCCAGGCTGCCCCCACCCGTGATCGCGCCGCTCAGGGTCGTGATCGTCCCGGTATCGACCTGCACGGTGCCGGCGGTGCTCAGCGTGACGGCGCGCGCTGGTGAGATCGGCCGTGGTTTCCAGGGTGCCGCCGGTGAAGGTCAGCCTGCCCGATGCCGCGCCGAGATTGGTGTCGGCGCCCACGCTCAGGATGCCGGCGCCCAGCGTGGTGCCACCGGAATAGGTGTTCGCGCCCGCCAAGGTCAGCGTGTTGGCGCTGTCCTGGATGACGCCGCCGGCACCAGTGATGACGTTGGCGAGCGTCGAGCCGCCGGGGGCCGCATTGATCTGCAGCGTGCCGGCGAGGATGCCGATGGCGCCGGAGATCGTCCCGCCCGTGGCGAGGGTCAGGCTGTTCGTGTTTCCGAGAAAGGTCAGGGCATTCGCACTGCCGCCACCGCTGATCGTGCCACCGCTGAGCGTGACGGCAAGTCCGGTGCCGACGACACCTGCACCGCCCGGAGCGACCTGCGCGCCCGTACCACCGGTAATGCTGCCACCGGCGACGAGGAGGGAGGACCCAGCGGTATCGAAGTAGATGCCACCGCCGCAGGCACCAGCACCATCACCACTGAATTGGCCGCTGCCGCCTTCGCCGCCCGTGATCGTCGCGTTGACCGTCAACGCCGAAAGCCCGATGCCGGCCAAGCCGTAACCGCCCGCGCCGCCTCCACCGCCAGCAAAGAAGCCGCCTCCGCCGTTACTTCCTAGTGCCGTCACGTTGATTGTTTGCGTGCCGCCGGTCTCGATCCCGGCGCCGCTGCCGGCGCCGTCGAGCCGAGCCAGCAGCGATGCCGGCGTCTCGATCGCCAGCGCGAGGAGGCGGGCCAATCGCGCCTGCAGCAGCGATTGCTAAGAGGCGACGTGCAGCACGCTCGGCGCCGGCTGCGGCAGGAGCCGGATCCCGACCAGTGCCGTCGAGGCGAGCCACAGGCCACGCATCCGGAACGATCCCGATACGGCCGTGCCGTTGACGCTCTCCATGACTATGCCCCCTCAGGCGATCACCGCGGGCGCTGCCGCGCCCCTTTGCGGGGTTTTCGGCGCGCTCTCAGCCTGCTCGGGTTAGAGAGGAGTCAGACCGGGCGCCATTGACTGGGTCTACCAATCGACAGTCGCGCCCCGGCAATCGATTCGCGGCAAGGGAAAAGCCGAGGGTCTCGATCAGCGTGCCGGCCCGCGTCATCCCGTCGGTCGTGTCGAGGGCAACACGCCGATGCCGACGATTCCGATCGTGATGAGCGCCTGCAGCATGACCGCGACGACGGCCCGGCAAGTCTAGGATCGGGCTTCGCCGGTGGTCCATCTGTCCGCAGAAGGGCACGTCATGAAACCGAAGCGATCAGCCTGGAACCATGGAACGCATGAAAACGGCCCCGCTCGTGCGGGGCCGTTTTGCTTGTCGGGCTCATCCGGATCTGCGGATCGAACCCTGTCTGTCCCGGTTTCCGCCCATCGGGCGAAAGCGGTCTCCGGGAAACGAGGTTCCAATCAGTAGTTGATCTGCAGCTGCCCGCGGAACAGGTCGCCCTCGGCGCGGCCGAAACGGCGCTCGTCGGCCTCGTTCGCCCGTCGCTTCGCATAGGCCAGGGTCAGCTCGACCTGCTTGATCGGCTGGAACTCGATGCCGACCTCGACTTCGTCGGAGGCCAGCCGGGGCGTGTTGACGCTGGACTTGTAGCCGCCGTCGTAGTGCTGGAAGCGCAGGTACGGGTAGAAGGGTCCGACCGGCGAGTCGTCGACCTTGTACATCGCCTGGATGTAGCCGCCCTCGAGACCCTTGCTCTGGATCGTCCGGGTGGCGACGTCGAATTCCGGCCCTCTGCCCCAGTTCCACTCGGCCTGGATGCCGAAGGGCTGCGGATACAGGATGGCGTGCAGGCCGAGGCGGGCATCCTCGAAGTCGCGCGCGCCGAGGGTGGTGCCCGCCGTCGGCGTGAGCCGAACCTCGGGCCGGAACCGGTTGTGGTAGGCCGAGGCGCCGAACTCCACCACCTGTCCCTTGGCCCACGGACCCAAGCCGTCGAGTTCGAACGGCCAGGTCACCATGCCGGCGACCATCAGGGCATCGTTCTGCTCGACCCGGTTGATGGTCTGGCCGTTGTAGATGCCGACGCCGAAGGTGCCGTAATTGCCGAACAGCTTCTGGCCGCTCTTGGCGAGCCGGTCCCAGATCGCCTGCACGTGCCACGGCGTGTAGTAGGCCGTGATGCCGATGTCGCGCTCGCCCGGGACGGCGCTGTTGATGCCGTCCGAGCGGTCGAGGGCGAGGCGGTTCTGCGAGGATTGCAGGTTCTCCCAGCCGTAGGGCACCTTCTGCTGACCGAAGCGGAGCTTCGTGCGGCGCTCGTCGTCGAGGAACACGTCGGCGAAGGCGTCGCGCAGAGCCGCGAAGTGCAGGCGCTGCTCGGTGCCGCTCTGGCCGGCCACGCTCACCGCGAAGTCGGGCTGCAGGTATAGGAACACGCGCTCGTGGATGTCGCCCTGGATGATCAGGCGCACCCGGCGGAAGGTGAAGTTGTTCTTGTCGGTGATGCCGCCGTCGTTGACGCCGCGCAGGCGCGAGATCCCGGCCGGAGCCGTGCGGTCGCCGGCGATGAACTCGTTGCCGCGCAGCTGGGTGTAGCCGCGGATCTGGATCCGCTCGAACCAGGTCTTCGGGGCGGTGCCGGGCTTGTCGATCAGCGGATCGTAGTCCGGCGGCACGATCGCCGGCCACCAGGTCTCCGGGTCCTCGATGTGGAAGGGATGCTCGGCGGCGTGTTCGGCGGCCGTCTTGTGATGCACCGGCGACGCCGCGGACACCACCGGCCGGCCAGCGGCCGGGATGGTGCCGGCATCGGTGTTGCGGGCCGTGAGGACCATGCCGCGGGTCCCGCGCCGCGGGGCGTTCGCGGCGGCCTGCGCGGCCACCATCGCCTTGAGCTCGTTGATCTGCTTCTGCAGCTCCGCAACCGTCTGTGCCTGTGCGCCGACGGACGGCAATGTCACGGCACTCAAGCCCAGCGCCGCCGCGAAGATGTGCTGTTTCATGACTTGATCTTTCTTCGGCTAACCTTGAGACCCGCGCGACCCTGCGAGTGAATGCCGCGCCGCGTTTGATGCCGGCACCGAAGATCCCGGCTGCAAGCATTCATATCGGCCAACTAGCATTCGGGTTGGAACCAAGAAAGTGGACTCCGAGTTGTTCGGAGCAGGTGTCTCATCGAAACCATAGTCAGTTCTGTTGATATATTGCTGAATCCATCTTTAGTTGCGTGGGGCATGTCACGGGCCCGTCATAGTGATTTGTGTAGGGATTAAGACGTTCGGGTTATCCGTGACGGGTCGTTCCGGCAGGGACTCAGAGCGGCGGCGTCCGGAATCGGTTGGAGCCGTCGTTCGTTCGGGCGGCACAAACCCCCGCGTCCGGCGTTGTCGCGCGATCTCCGCCACGCGAGCCAGCCATGCGCGAAACGCCGAACAGCCGACTCCCCCGGGCAAAAGGGCCCGCCGCCAAGGCACTCGCCCTGCTGCCGCTGGCCGTTGCAGGCGCCTGGATCGCGCGGAGCCACCTCGGGCTGAACCGTCCGGCGCTGCCGCCCGCCCTGTCCGGCCGCCGCCGGGTGCTGCGCACGGGGGCCGGCGCCGTGAGCTTCTACGCGGCCGACACGCGGGCCGGGGTGCCGCTGCTCCTGATCCATTCGATCAACGCGGCAGCCAACGCCTACGAGGTCCGGCCGCTCTACGAGCATTACCGCCGAAGCCGGCCGGTCTACGCCATCGACCTGCCGGGCTTCGGCTTCTCCGAGCGCTCGGACCGGATCTACACGCCGCGCCTGATGACGGACGCGATCCACGCCGTCACCGCCGAGATCCGCCACCGTCACGGCGGCCCTGCGATCGATGCACTCGCCCTGTCTCTGCCGAGCGCCTACCTCGCCCGCGCCGCCCTGGAGCGCCCTTCGGACTATGCGAGCCTCGGCATGATCAGCCCGCCAGGCTTCGACGGCCGGCTCTCCGGCTCGGGGCCGGATGGCGGCGACCGACGCCGCCCGCTGGCGCGAGGGATCGTCGGCTTCCCGCTCTGGGGGCGTCCGCTCTTCGACGCCTTGGTGAGCCGGCCGAGCATGCGCTATTTTCTGGAGCGGACCTGGGGCTCGAAGGACATCGACGAAAGCCTGCTGGAATACGACCGGCTTTCCGTCCGCCAGCCCGGCGCCGAATACGCGCCGTTCTCGTTTCTCTCGGGCTATCTGTTTCCGACGGATGTGAGCCGAATCTACGGAGAGCTGCGCCTGCCGGTCTGGATGCTACGCGGGGCACGGGGCGATTTCGTCGACTACGACCGGATCGGAGACGTGGTCGCCCGGCCGAACTGGACCGTGCGACGGCTGCCTACAGGCGCCTTTCCGCACTTCGAGAACGAACGAGCCGTTTTCCAACTCTACGATGATTTCCTGAGCCGGATCGGGTGAGTTACCGTATCGATGCAACCTGTGCTGCGCTGTATTCCTGCACAGACCGATCGAATTCCGGGTCCATGACTTGCTAAACTCGGATCGTGTCATGATGGTCGCGAACGAATCGCCTCGTGCGAGCAGGACGCGGGTATGCGCGAAGTCATGGGAGGTCGTCTGCGGAAGGTCGAAGGTGCCGTCGGCGTTCTGCGAATTCTGCTCATCCTGTCTCTGACTGGCCCGATAGCGGTTCTGGCCTTCGTGACGCTGCAGGGTCGCGCGCTATTACTCGACAATGCGACGAACCGTACCACGCGTATGGCGGAGCTTCTGGCGCAACAGGTCTCGTCGACCTTCGACGGCTACAACGTCGCCCTGAGCCGGATCGAGGAGCACCTTCAGCACGCCGAAGGCGTGTTCCAGGAACGGCCGCTGCACGACTATCTTGCCGAGATCGACCAGGACATGAGCACCGTCGACAGCTTGTCGCTCGTGGACGCGGACGGCAGCGCCATCGCACATAGCCGCTACTTCCCCGTCCCCAGGACCTATGTCGGCGACCGCGAATATATCCGCAACGTGGATGCGGCGCCCGAGGAGGATGCCGCCGGGCGCGACCGGCTTGCTCTCCTCCAGGGCCGCGATGGCCTTGCGCTCGGCCTGCCGGTGACGAGCCGCTATTCCGGCAAGGTCGTACTGGCGGCCTCCCGCGCCCGCCGCGACGTCACCGGCCGCCCGTCAGGCACCTTCGTGGTGTCGATGTCGCAGCGCTATTTCGAGGACTTCTTCAGCACGCTCGCTCTCACGAAGAGCGACCGGGTGGCGCTGGTCAGGGCCGATTCGCGCGTGCTCGTGCAAATTCCGGCTCCCGCCGGCCACCCCTCGATTGACCCGCAGGAAACGGGAACCCTCGATGCCGTCGGCCTCGCGTCGCGCCATCCAAACCTCGCACGCCGCCTCGAGGAGGGCACGATCGACTATGTCTCGCCGCTTGACGACACCCGACGGATCTCGGGTTTTCGCAAGGTCGACGGCTACCCGGTCTATGTCGAGGTGGGCTTTGCCGTCGACAGCGTACTGGTGCCATGGCGGCGGCAGGCGGCGATCAATCTCGTCATCGCGGCGATCGCTACCCTGGTGCTGTTCACCGTAGCCCGCCTCGCGCTGGTGAAGACGCGCGACGAGGCGGCGATGCATGGGCTGTTGCTCGCCGAGGCGCGCCAGCGGGTCGAGGCGGAATCGGCGCTTCGGCAGGCACAGAAGATGGAGGCGCTCGGCCAGCTCACCGGCGGCATCGCGCATGATTTCAACAATCTGCTCAACGTCGTCCTGGTGAACCTCGAACTCGCGACCAGACGCCTGCGCGACCGCCAGGGTCCGGACCTCGACAAGCTCGACGGCTACGTGAGGGGCGCGACGCAGGGGGCGGAGCGCGGCGTTGCGCTGACCCGCCGGCTCCTCGCCTTCGCCCACCGGCAGGAATCGACGCCCGATCCCGTCCAGGTCTCGGACCTCGTGATCGGCGTGGTCGATCTGCTGGGGCAGGCGGCAGGCGCGCGGGTGCGCATCACCCTCGACACGCCGAGGGGTCTACCCGCTGTGCTGGCCGATCCGAACGAATTGGAGACGGCGCTGCTCAACCTCGTGGTCAACGCCCGCGACGCCATGGCGGATAGCGGGCGCATCCACATTGCCGTGCGGGTGGAAGGGACCTCGCCCCGCTTCCTCATCCTCTCGGTGAAGGATACCGGCTGCGGCATGGACGCGGCGATGCTCGAGCACGTCACCGAGCCCTTCTTCACCACGAAGGAGTTGGGCAAGGGCTCCGGCCTCGGCCTCACCATGGTCGAGCGTTTCGCGACCCAGTGCGGCGGCAGCCTCAAGCTGGAGAGCTCCCCCGGCGCGGGCACGACCGTCGAGATTCAGCTGCCGGTCGCGTGAACGGGGGTTGGACCCATTCCGTTGTCGCGAACCGATCCGGAACCGCGCCTTCGATGGTCAGGGCGTTGGCCCGGATCGCTTGGCGGCGATGATGGTGATGGTGAGGGCTGGATCCCTTCCCTCACGACCTCGGGATTTCAGCCGCGATCAGTTCGGGCAGCGGCGGCAACCGCGAGAGCCGGATCGCGACCAGGAGTGCCAGGACGTAGAGGCCGCCGAAGAATCCGGCCACGCCCGGCCAGCCGGCATGGGCGAAGAACCAGCCGCCCGTGGTGCCGAGAACGGAGGAGCCGAGATAGTACAGGCACAGGTAGATCGAGGAGGCCTGCGCCCGATCGGTCATGGCACGACGCCCGATCCAGCTCGACGCCACCGAATGCGCGCCGAAGAAGCTGATCGTGATCACGACGATGCCGGCGATGATCGCGATCAGATTGTCGGACAGGGTGAGCAGGATGCCGGCAAGCCCGAGCAGGATCGCCAGCCAAAGCACCTTGCGCCGCCCGAGCCGGCTCGCGATCTCGCCGGTGATCGCGGAGCTCGCGGTCCCGGCGAGATAAACCACGAAGATCGCGCCGATCGCGGTCTGGCTCAGCGAGAAGGGCGGATCGAGCAGGCGGAACCCGATGTAGTTGTAGACGCAGACGAACCCGCCCATGAGCAGGAAGGATTCAGCGAAGAGCCAAGGCAGGCCGGCATCGGTGAAGTGATGCCCGAAACTCGCCGGCACCTCGCGCCAACGCATCGGATGTGCCTTGAAATGCCGCGAGGCGGGCAACGCGAACTGGAAGGCGACCGCCGCCAGCAGCGCCAGCACGCCGATGAGTCCGAGGCCGAGCCGCCAGGAGGCGTGGTCGGCGATGATGCCGGCAAGCAGCCTCCCTACCATGCCGCCCAGCGCGTTGCCGCCGATCAGCAGGCCCATGGAGAGGCCGATCGCGCGCCCGTGCATCTCCTCGCTGAGATAGGCCATCGCCACGGCCGGCAGGCCGCTCGCGGCGATGCCCGTCAGGGCGCGCAATAGCAAGAAGCCGTGCCAGCTCGGCATCATCACCGCGGCGATGGTGAGGATCGCCGAGGCGAACAGCGAAACCGCCATCACCGGCTTGCGGCCCCACACCTCGGAGAGTGGGCTGACGATCAGCAGGGCGATCGCGAGAGTCGCGCAGGGCAGCGACAGGGCGAGGCTGCTCTCGGCCGGCGAGACCTGGAAGGCGTCGGCGAAGACCGGCATCAGCGGCTGCACGCCGTAGAGCACGGCGAAGGTCGAAAAGCCGGCGGCGAAGAGGGCAAGCGTGGTGCGGCGGAAGTCCGGCGTCCCGGCCTCGATCAATCGGTTGGGCGCCTCGTCCATTGCTCTTGGCCGTCTTTCCCGTGCCATGGCGGGGACGAGGTGCTCCACCCGGCGCCGCCCGCCTGTTCCCTCAAACTGGCCTCCCACATCAGCTTGGGCAGGGGACGGCGCACAAGGCGGCCCCGCCACGCCCGCATGCCCACAAAAAACCGGCCCGCATCGCTGCGGGCCGGGATGAGTGGTCACTGAGGCGGAGCCGCCGGCGGTGTCCCCTGCTGGTCCGCCTGCTGCTGCAGCAGAGGCGTGATCCGGCGGACGGTGACGCGGCGGTTCTCGCGGTTGGCCTCCTGGGTGTTCACCTTCAGGTACTGCTCGCCGTAGCCCTGGGTGGTCAGGTTCTCGGGCGGTACCTGGAAGGATTGCGTCAGGATCGTCGCCACCGACTGCGCGCGGCGGTCGGAGAGCGAGAGGTTGTCGACGTCGGCGCCCACCGCATCGGTGTAGCCCTCGATCAGGAAGACCTCCTGAGGGTTGGCCTGGACCGTCTGGTTGATCGCGTCGGCGATGTTCTTGAGCTGGCGGCCCTGCTCAGGCGTGACCGTGAAGGATCCCGAATCGAAGGTGATCGTGTTGATGTCGACGCTCGGCATGCGCGCCCGCAGCTGCGGGCTGTAGCGCACCTGATCGAGCGTATAGCGGCGGTCGATCGCCATCACCGGCGGGGCCGAGAGGGCACCGTAGACGGCGCGGGCATCGGCCCGCTCGTAATCCACCACGTAGCGGTCGCGCGGGATGCGGATGTCGGGCGGCGGCAGGTCGACCACGTCGTCGTAGATCGGGCGCGGTCCGCCGGGGCCGTAGCTGTTGTTGATCAGGATGACCTCGTGGCCGTCGCGGAAGCGGCGCGAGCGGCGCACGAGACGGCCGTCGTCGTCGACGATCGTGACGATCTGCTCGCCGCCCGGACGGTCGATGAAGCTGTAGGTCTGGCTGCCGCGGCGCTCGCTGCGATAGCCGCGCCGGTCGAGATCGCGGAAGCGCTCGTTCTCGTCGTGGCGGATGAAGTAGTTGTCGCGGTCGCGCACGATGATGCGGCCGGGCTCGCGATAATAGGCGCGGCCGTCCACCTCGTATTCACGGCGGTCGCGCTGCACCCGCCCGTAGTCGCGGATGTCGTCGTCCTCGCGGCTGTCCCGGAATCCGCCGGGGATGTAGCCGGGCCGTCCGGGCTGGTTGAAGCCGTCGCGTGGGCCGCCGCCGCGACGATCGTAGCCGTCGCGACGGTCGTCGTCGTTGCGGCCGTCCCGGCGATCGAGGTCGCGGCGGTCGCCGTCGTTGCGGCCGTCCCGGCGATCGTTGTCGAGGCCAGGACCGCGGCGGTCGCCGTCACGCCCGACGCCACCCGGCTGCTGGCCGGGCTGGAGCCCGTTCTGCTGCAGCGTGTTCGGCTGTTGGCCCGGCTGGACCTGTCCGGGTGGCACTTGCCCCGGCTGACCCGGTGCGGTCTGGCCCGGAGGAAGCTCGCCGGGCTGACGGCCCTGCCGCGGCTGGTTCGGATCCCGGCCCGGCTCGGTGCCGGGCTGTGCGCCCGGCTGCACGGCGTTGGGCTGCTGGCCCGGCGGCGTG
>NZ_VRVE01000052.1:0-29205 GCF_008040035.1 Methylobacterium sp. WL9 | reverse complement strand
GGCCTGGAGCGCCTCCGCGCCGGCCTCGTCGACGACCTCACCGCGCCCGCCCGCGCCCGCTGGCCTTTCGCGCTACCGCCGGTGGCGGCGTAATCGCATAGATTTCCGCCCCTTTCCCGGACACCTGCAGGGCAGCAGAAGGTGATCCGGGAAAGGGGCTGAGGCTCATGCGCCAGATCGATCGCTATTGAGATCAAGGCACTCTCGAAGATTTCCCCTAAATCACTTCGGATTTTTCGAAATCTAAAAACATTTTATACACTGTCTAGATTGATTAAGTCGGAGCGCCCGATGAAATAAGGCCAAAACGTGGCCTCAGACCGAGCGGTTGACCTTGCGAAATCGCCGACTAGTTTCCGGCGATCATCCATAGTCTCCGGAACGCAATGCACGTCGCCGTCCGCCTTCTGCTCGTCCTCCTCAGCGTCGCCCTCCTGCCCGCCATGGCCTCCGCCGCCGATCCGAGCTGGAGCGGCACCTGGAACACACGCTGGCGGCAGGGCGGTGCGCGGATGGCGCTGCAGCAAGAAGGCAGCCACGTCCACGGCAGCTATCTCTCCTACGACGGCTCGATCGAGGGAGAGGTCGAGGGGCGCACGCTGAAGGGGCGCTGGATCCAAGGCACGCGCTCCGGCGGCATCGAGTTCGTGCTGGCGAATGACGGCCAGTCCTTCATGGGCCGCTTCGATACCGGCGAGTGGTGGACCGGCGGACGCATTCCCAGCAGCCCCGAGGCCCTCGGGCTCGACCAGCGCGGCCCGCGTCAGGCGCTCCGCACCTTCGTCGAGGCCGGCAACAGCGCCCGCTACGATGCGCCCGACCAGATGACGCGCGCGGTCGCCGTGATCGACTTCGGCAACGACGCCGGATCGGTCAACCCGGAGCAGAAGCTCGGCCAGGCGCAGACGCTGTTCAACCTCGTCGACCAGACCACGTTCCGCCTGCACGGCGTGCCCGGCCGGAAGACCGAATCCGACACGGTCGAGCTCAAGCTCGAACAGGCCGGCACCGGAGCGAGCCTGCCGCTCAAACTCGTCCGAAAAAACGAGAAATGGTTCGTGGCGATGCCCGACGAGGCGACGCTGGACGCCGCCCGCAAGGCGCTGTTCGCCCGCTCCGGCGGCCGTCCGCCGAGCCCCGAGGCGTACAAGCTCCGCCGCAACGCGCGCGACGCCATGCGCAGCTTCACCCGCGCCTTCTCGGAGTGGAACGCAGGCGGCCGCGCCCAGGCGCTCGCCAGCCTCGACACCTCCGAACTCAGCGAGGCCGTGCGCGACGACCAGGGCGTGCTGGCGCTGCAATATCTCAACGGTGTCGTGAACCGCATCGGGGTGATGGCGCCCCAGGAGATCTCGGACGACCCCGAGAACCGCGAGCCCTTCGTCGTCTTCAGCCACCCGGAAGGGCGCATTGTGATCGCGCCGAAGGGTACCGGCGACGGCATGAGCTGGAAGTTCACCTCGGACACCGTGCACAAGGCGCGCGATCTCTATGTGGCGGTCGAGGAGATGCCGACGGCCGAGGCCAAGGGCCTGCCGGCGCCGCCCTCGGTGTTCTTCAAGGTGCGCAAATGGGTGCGCGGCGTCGCCGCGCCGATGCTGACGGAAGTCGGGCCGCTGGAGGCCTGGCAGATCGCCGGCTGGGCCGTCGTGATCATGGCCGCGATCGGCTTCGGCTGGATTTTTGCACGCGTTCTCTTGGCCTTCCTGGTGCGTGCGGTGGGTGAAGCCGACCCGGCCGCCACGCGAAAAGGTTTCCGCTGGCCGCTCTGGGGCACGGCGACCTTCGTCGTCTACAACGCCCTCGTTCCGGCACTCGGCCTGCCGGACCTCGCCACCCGCGTCTCGGTGGGCGTGACCGGCGTGATGCTGGCACTCTCGGTGATGTGGCTCGGCTGGCGGCTCGTGGACGCCGTCGTCATGCGCTACTTCACCGGTGGGGAGGGCGGCCGCATGACCATGGACAACATCCTGGTCTCCCTCGGCTTCGGCGCCCTCAAGATCGCGCTGGTGGCGGCAGGGCTGACCTATATCGCGATCCAGCTCTCGCTACCCTACGAGGGCGTGATCGCCAGCCTCTCCATCGGCGGCCTCGCCGTCGCCTTCGCCTCGCGAGAAACCCTGTCGAACGTGTTCGGCGCCGGCATCCTGGCGATCGACCGGCCGTTCCGGCGCGGCGACTGGATCGCCACAGGCGACACCAAGGGCACGGTGGAGCATGTCGGCATCCGATCGACCCGCGTGCGCACCGCCGACGACAGCCTGATCATCGTGCCGAACGGCAAGCTCTCGGACGCCACCGTGAACAACCTCGGCACCCGCCGCTTCCACCTGAACTCGGCCAAGCTCCCGATCCCCTACCAGACCAGCGTGCCGCAGATCGAGGCGCTGGTCTCGGGCGTGCGGGACCTCGTCGCCGAGATCCCCGAATCGACGCCGGAGCGCACTTCGGTCGCGGTCTCGGCGCTTGGCCAGGACGGCATCGAGGTGACGTTGAAATACGGCCTCGACGTCCGCAACGGCGGCAACGAGACCGAGATCGTCAACCGCCTGATGATGAACATCCTGCGGCTCTGCGAGCGGCTCGGCATCCGCGGCGCGGGCTCCGAGCCCGTCACGGCCTGATCGCGGCGTTGACGGCGGTGGCGGGAGGATCGAGGGTGCCGGCGAGAACCAGGCAGACCCGCGTTGGCAGGCCAACACTGATCTGCTTGGCTTTTTCTGTCGTCGCAGGTTTTCATCGGAAAGCCGCGGGGCACCTTTCCGAAACCTGCTGAGCCGGGAGGCATCATGAGCGTCGAGAACGGACGAGCCAACCGCGTCGCCGTCGTCGGCGGCGGCTCATGGGGCACGGCGCTCGCGAATGCCGCGGCCTGCGCCGGACGCGACGTCACCCTGTGGCTGCGCGATCCCGCCAGCGCCGACCGGCTCCAGAAAACCCGCGACAACACCCGCTACCTGCCCGGCATCCCCCTGCACGAGCAGGTGCGCGCGACGAGCGACGAGGCGAGTCTCGTCGAGGCCGGCACGGTGCTGCTGGTGACCCCGGCGCAGACGCTGCGCGAGGTGTTGGGGCAGCTCGGGCCGCATCTCGGCGGCGCGGCCCTGGTGCTCTGCGCCAAGGGCATCGAGCGCGGCACGGATTCGTTCATGAGCGGCGTCGCCGCCGAGGTCCTGCCGGGGGCGACCGTCGCGGTGCTGTCCGGCCCGAGCTTCGCCACCGACGTCGCCCGCGGCCTGCCCACCGCCGTGACGCTCGCCTGCGCCGACGGCGCGAAAGCCGCCCGGCTCGCCGGCCTGATCTCGGGGCCAGCCTTCAGGCTCTACCACACCGACGACGTGCGCGGGGTCGAGATCGGCGGAGCCGGCAAGAACGTGCTGGCCATCGCCTCGGGCATCGTCGCCGGCCGCGGCCTCGGCGAGAGCGCGCGGGCCGCCCTCATCGCCCGCGCCTTCGCGGAGCTGATGCGGTTCTCGAAAGCCTATGGCGGCCGGCCCGAGACGCTGATGGGCCTGTCCGGCCTCGGCGACCTCGTGCTGACCGCCTCCTCGCCGCAATCGCGAAACTTCGCCTTCGGCGACCGCCTCGGACGCGGCGCCTCCCCCGAAAAGGCATCCGGCGGCAAGCTCGCCGAAGGCGCCTTCACCGCGGCCGCCTTGATCGACCTCGCCCGCGCCAAGGGCGTCGAGATGCCGGTGGCGGAAGCGGTGGCCGACGTGGTGTCGGGCACCTCCGACGTCGACGGCGTCGTGGCCCGGCTCCTGGCCCGCCCGCTCAGGGGCGAGACGGATTGAACGAGACCGCGGAACGATGCCCGGCGTGACGGCGACCCCGCCTCACACGTCGAGGTTGGCCACGTTCAGGGCGTTCTCCTGAATGAACTCGCGGCGCGGCTCGACGATATCGCCCATGAGCTTCACGAACAGGTCGTCGGCATCCTGGGTGTCCTTGACCTTCACCTGCAGCAGCGAGCGGGTCTCGCGGTCCAGCGTCGTCTCGAAGAGCTGGTGGGGATTCATCTCGCCGAGGCCCTTGTAGCGCTGGAGCTGCAAGCCCTTGCGGCCGAAGGCCATGATCGTCTCGAACAGGCCGACGGGGCCGTGCAGAATCTCCTCGTCGCCCTTGCGCGCGAGCACGACCGGCTCGTGGTAGATCTCGCGCAGGTTCGGCGAACGCGCATGCAGCCGTCGCGCCTCCTGCGAGGCGATCAGCGAGGCGTCGAGGGTAGAGACCTGGCGCACGCCGCGCAGGGTCCGGCTGAAGGCGTAGCCGCCTTCGCTCGCCTCGCCGACCCAACCGCGTTCGATGTCCTCGGCGATCTGGTCCAGGCGCTTGGCGACGACGTCGGCCAGGGCCTCCGCCTCGCCGACGTTGTCGGCGATCTCCGGAGAGAGGGCGCCGGCGAGTACGGTCTGCTCGACCACGGAGCGGTCGTAGCGGGTATGCAGGCCCTGGACGACGCTGCGGAAGGCGCGCGCCTCCTCGACGAGCACCTTGAGCTGTTCGCCGCCGAACTCCGTGCCTGAAGCGAGCCGGAGGATCGCCCCCTCGACGCCCTGGTCGATCAGGTAGTCTTCGAGGGCGCGCTCGTCCTTAAGGTAGATGATCCGGCGGCCGCGCTCGGCTTTATAGAGCGGCGGCTGGGCGATGTAGAGGTGGCCGCGCTCGATCAGCTCGGGCATCTGGCGGAAGAAGAACGTCAGCAGCAGCGTGCGGATGTGGGAGCCGTCGACGTCGGCATCCGTCATGATGATGATGCGGTGGTAACGCAGCTTTTCTGGGTTGAAGCCCTCGCGGTCCGTGCTCGAACGGCCGATGCCGGCGCCGAGCGCCGTGATCAGCGTGCCGATCTCGGCCGAGGACAGCATCCGGTCGGCGCGCACGCGCTCGACGTTCAGGATCTTGCCGCGCAGCGGCAGAACCGCCTGGAAGGTGCGGTCGCGACCCTGCTTGGCCGAGCCGCCGGCGGAATCGCCCTCCACAAGCAGGATCTCGCATTTCGACGGGTCGCGCTCCTGGCAGTCGGCGAGCTTTCCGGGCAGCGAGGCGATGTCGAGCGCGCCTTTGCGGGTGATGGTCTCGCGCGCCTTGCGGGCCGCCTCGCGGGCCGCCGCCGCGAGTACGACCTTGGCCATCACGGACTTCGCCTGCGACGGGTTCTCCTCCAGCCAGGTCGAGAGGCCGGCGTTGAGGATGTTCTCCACCGCCGGGCGCACCTCGGACGAGACCAGCTTGTCCTTGGTCTGCGACGAGAATTTCGGGTCCGGCACCTGCACCGAGACGATCGCGGTCAGGCCCTCGCGGCAATCCTCGCCGGTGAGCGCGACCTTCTCGCGCTTGGAGACGCCCGACGAGTCGGCATAGCCGGTGAGCTGGCGCGTCAGGGCGGCGCGGAACCCCGCCATGTGGGTGCCCCCATCGCGCTGCGGGATGTTGTTGGTGAAGGGCAGCACCGTCTCATTGAACGAGTCGTTCCACCACAGCGCGCATTCGACCCGGATGCCGTCGCGCTCGCCGCGCACCATCAGAGGCCGGGTGACGCCGTCGATGGGCTTTCGCGAGCGATCGAGGTAGCGGACAAACTCCTCGACGCCGCCCTCGTAGCAGAGCTCCTCGCGCTTGTGCTCGGCATGGCGCGCATCGGTGAGGACGATGCGCACGCCCGAGTTCAGGAAGGCGAGTTCGCGCAGCCGCTTCTCGAGGGTGCCATAGTCGAACTCGACCATGGTGAAGGTGTCGGTGGAGGCCAGGAACGAGACCTCGGTGCCGCGCCGGCCGTTGCCGGGCCCGACCACGTCGAGGGGGGCCACGGCGTCGCCGTGGCGGAACTCCATCGCGTGCTCCATGCCGTTGCGCCAGATGCGCAGGCGCAGCCATTGCGACAGGGCGTTGACGACGGAGACGCCGACGCCGTGCAGGCCGCCCGAGACCTTGTAGGAATTCTGGTCGAACTTACCGCCGGCATGGAGCTGGGTCATGATGACCTCGGCCGCCGACACGCCCTCTTCCTTGTGGATGTCCACCGGGATGCCGCGGCCGTTATCCGAGACCGTCACCGAACCGTCGGCGTTCAGCGTCACGGTGACGAGGTCGGCGTGCCCGCCGAGCGCCTCGTCGATGGCGTTGTCCACGACCTCGTAGACCATGTGGTGCAGGCCGGAGCCGTCGTCGGTGTCGCCGATATACATGCCGGGCCGCTTGCGCACGGCGTCGAGGCCCTTGAGCACCCGGATCGACTCGGCGCCGTACGCGTCGGCGCTTTCGAAATTCTCGTTGTCGGACATGAACTTCCTCTAGCAGGCGAGGCGTTCGTTTGGGGTTCTTCCGGCCCGACGACGTGAGGATGGTGCGCCGGGCGCGCGCCTGCGATCTCTGTGCCCGGCTGATATAAGCGTTCCGCCTTGCGAATGCATCGATTTTCGACTGCGCGCGGCGGCCGGCAGGGGATAGGTTTTGGCGGTCCGCCACCGTCATCGCGAGCGTAGCGAAGCGATCCAGGGCCCCGCTCTCGACGGTCGGTGAGTTGGCCCTGGATTGCTTCGCCTGCCGCTCGCAATGACGGATTGGAACGTGCCCCCCCGCGTCGTCGCCGCCCTCAACCCTGAAGGAACGGGTTCGACTGCCGTTCCTGGCCGAGGGTCCCCGTCGGCCCGTGACCCGGAATGAAGGCGACGTCGTCGCCGAGCGGCAGCACCTTCTCGAGGATCGCCCGGATCAGCTGCTCGTGGTTGCCGCCGGGCAGATCCGTGCGGCCGACCGAGCCCTGGAACACCACGTCGCCGACCAGCGCCAGCCGTTCGTCGCGGCTCATGAACACGACGCTGCCGGGGGAGTGGCCGGGCGCGTGCAGGATGTCGAAGGTCAGGCCCGAGACGGTGACCTGATCGCCCTCGTCGAGCCAGCGATCCGGCGTCACCGCGCGGGCACCCGCGATCCCGTAACCGGCGCCGGTCTCCGGCAGCTTGTCGAGCAGGAACCGGTCTGCCGGGTGCGGCCCCTCGATCGGCACGCCGCCCAGGCGCTCCTTGAGTTCGGCCGCGCCGCCGGCATGGTCGATATGGCCGTGCGTCAGAAGAATCTTTTCGATCGTGATGCCCTGATCCTTGATCGCGGCCTCGATCCGGTCGAGGTCGCCGCCGGGATCGACGACCGCGCCGACCTTGGTCGCGTCGTCCCAGATCAGGGTGCAGTTCTGCTGGAAGGGCGTGACCGGGATGATCCCGGCGCGAAGCGTTCCCGTCATCGGCGTCCGATCGATTTCGCGCCGCGTCCGGCGCCACGGCTCTCCTTAGCCGGATCGCCCTGGCGATGCACCCGCGAGGGTTCCGGTCCACACAATTCCGCCCGACGTGACGACCTGTGGCGCCGGGGTCACGCTCGACCAGAAACCACCTGAGACATCGGCCGGCCCTGGCGGAGGGAAACCGGCGCTTCTATCCGGGAAGGGTTCGATCCGCGCTGGATCGTCGAAGAGAGGCCCGTGACGCATCGCGGCATCATCGGGGCGGGACTGATCCTCTTCGCCCTCTGGCTCCAGGCGCTCGCGCCCGTGGTGGGCCTGCGCATGCTCGGCGCCTCGGCCGATCCCCTGGCCGGCACCGTGATCTGCAGCAGGATGCCGGCCGGCGATCAGGCCGGCCCGGCCGAACCGGAGCAGCATGCGGGCTGCAGCCTGTGCGCGCTCTGCACCGCCGGCCTCGCCGCGATCCCCTTGCCGCCCGTTCCCGCATCCGTCGCGCTGCCGGCCGGGATCTGGCGCGTCGTCTCCTGGCCGATCCCGCCGCCGGCTCCGCTTTCCGCTCCCGACCATCCCCCAGGGCAACCGCGCGCCCCGCCCACGCTCGCCTGATCCGCGCCTGTCCCGACGCCCCGGAGGTCGTTGCGCACTTGCGCACCTCCCGATCAGACGAGCTTTTTCATGCGTGTTTCCCGTTCGCCGAGGGCTTGGCCCCGTGCGCTGTCGCTCGCCCTTCCGTTCGCCTGTCTCGCTGTCGGCCAGCCCGCTAAAGCTGAAGAGGCCGGCGAGGTGACCCTCGAAGAGGTCTCCGTCACCGGCGAGGGCCGCGGCTTCGGCGTCTCGTCTCCGGCAGGCTCCGCCTCGCCCGTCATCGAAAACCCGGTCGGCCAGATCGTGACGGCGGTCGGCCGCGACGGCGCCATCGCCAATCGCCCCGCCACCAGCATCGGCTCGGTTCTGCTCGACAGCCCCGGCGTCACCGTGCGCCAGGGCAACGGCGGCCGCGACGTCACGATTTCAATCCGCGGCAACAACGCCCGCTCCACCGGCGTGACCAAGAACACCGTGGTGCTTGAGGACGGCTTCGTGCTGACCCAGCCGGACGGCGCCTCGCGCTTCGATCTGGTCGACCCGCGCGCCTATTCCCGCATCGACGTCTTCCGCGGCCCGCAATCGGCGTTGTTCGGCAATTACGCCACCGGCGGCGCACTGGCTTTCCGGACCCGCACGGGGCGCGAGATCGACGGCTACGAGATCGGCACGGATGCGGGCAGCTACGGCTACCTATCGAACTACTTCACCGTCGGCGCCGCCAGCGGGCCGGTCGAGATCAGCCTGTTCGCCAGCGACGTGCGCGGCAACGGCTATCAGGAGCACAGCTCCTACGACACGCAGACGATCAATCTGTTGGCGAGCTACACGCCGACGCCCGACAACCGTTTCACCCTGAAGGTGATCGACAACGAGCTGCACGCGGACATTCCGGCGCGCTCGTCCCTCGACCAGTACCGCATCAATCCGTTTCAGCGGGGCTGCGCTTCGGCGGCGACGGCCGCCGCGGGCTGCACGACCTACAATTTTCCGATCAACGGAGCCTTCGGCCCCACCGCGGCGGTCACCGCCGCCCAGGTCGGGCTGGAGCGCAAGGACCGGCGCACCATCGTCGCCGGGCGCTGGGAGCACGATGTCGACGCTCAGACGACGTGGCGCATGCAGGTCGGCTACGACGAGCGCAACTACAATCAGCCGTTCTTCACCAGTTCCGGCCGGGGCAGCATCCCGTCGGTCAACATGCTGAGCGACATCACGCACCGCTCCGAGGTCTTCGGGCTCCCGGCGCTGAGCTATGCGGCGATCAGCTTCAACGCCCTCGACGCGCATGCCACCACCTTCAACCTCGCCCCCGCCGCCGGCCCGCGCCTCGGCGCGCTCATCGGCGACCAGTTCTCGCAGCAATCGAACCTCGGCGGTCGCGCCCGCACGGAGGTGACATTCTCGGAAGCCTGGACCGGCGTCGTCGGCATCAGTGCCGAGAACACCTGGATCACCGGGCGAAACCTCGCCTACGCCTATTCGGCCGCGGGCACGACGCGCACGCTGTCGACCGCGGACCGCAGCTTCCTCAACGTCGCGCCGGAACTCGCCCTGGTCTGGCGGCCGAGCGCGGACCTCGCCATCCGCGGACGCGTCGCCACCGGCTACACCACCCCCGGCGCCGGCAACCTGTTCGTCACCTCCGCCGGCATCCCGGGCAACAACACCGACCTGAAAACCCAGGAGAATCTCGGCTTCGACCTCGGCACCGACTGGAGCCCGGTCGCGGGCCTGCGCTTCAGCCTCACCGGCTTCTACGAGTTCTTCCGCAACGAGCTACTGTCGCAATCCCCCGGCGCGGGGCTGCTCAGCTACACCTTCAACGCCCCGGCCTCCGAGCATCGCGGCATCGAGGCGGGCGCGGTTTACGCCTTCGCCGAGGGCTGGCGCGGCACGCTCGCCTACACTTTCGACGATCAGATCTACACGGACTACGTCGAGCAGCTCAGCGCCGGCACCCGCACCTCCCGCTTCGACCGGGCCGGCAACGCCATCCCCGGCGTGCCCGCCCACCAGCTCCTCGCCCGCATCGGCTACGACGTCCCGAGCGGGCCGCTCGCCGGGCTCGGCGCCTTCGCCGAGACGGTGGTGCAGGACGGCTACTTCCTCGACAACGCCAACCTGCTGAAGGTGCCGGGCTTCGCGATTGTGAACGTCAACGTCCACTATTCCAGCCTGCTGCCGGACTGGTACGCAAAAAGGATCGACCTCTACGGCGAGGTCCGCAACGTCTTCGACACGACCTACGTCGCCTCGGCCAACCCGCTGGCCAACTCGATCGGCGCGGCGACCGGCCTGCAGAATGGAGCCGCCGTGCTCGCGGCGACGACGGGCTCGGTCTATGCGGGCGCGCCGCGGAGTTTCGTGGCGGGGATGAAGCTGAGCTTCTGAGCGGGGGAGGGGACAACTCCTCCATCATAAATCAGCCGCGTTGTGCAGCGCGTATTCAGACGCCCGGGCGTAGGAAGTTCCTCGCCCGTCGTCGCGTTCCTGCACCGGTGCCCGCCGCCCGATGAACCCCATCCTGATCAAGCTGTTCGCGACCGCGCTGACCCTCAGCCAGGTCACGACGCGGCCGGACGCGGTCAAGACGCAGTTCGATCCCGCGACCGAGGGCGACCAGGTCGTGCAGATCCTGCGCGACGGCTGCGCCCACATGCGGAAAAGCTTCGACATCGAGGACATCAACCTCGACGAACTCATCAGCACGGCGATGGAGGACCCGACCACCGTCGCCGGAGACAGCGCACCCAAAATCCTGCACGGGCTCGATCTGGCCGAGCTGAACACGAGCTACAAGCAGTTCTGCAAGGGCGAGAACCCGGCCAAGTCGCCGTTCGAGGCGCGGGCGGTGATCGAGTTCTACAACAACGCGGTCAAGGACCTGCCCACGGCCGAAGCGCTGCGGGACACCAAGCTGCCCGGCGCGAGCATCATCCTCGACGCCGCCGGCAAACCCTATTCCGAGGCCTTCGAGGCGAACGGGCGCCGGCGCGTGGTGCCGATCGCAGAGGTGCCGGAGATGGTGCAGAAGGCCTTCGTCGCGGCGGAGGACAAGCGCTTCTACCAGCACAAGGGCATCGACGAGCGCGGCGTGATCCGCGCCTTCATCGGCAACCTCGCCTCGCCCGGCCGCCCGGCCGGCGGCTCGACCATCACGCAGCAGGTGGTCAAGAACCTGTCGGTGGGCGACGACGTCACCTACGAGCGCAAGATCCGCGAGATGATCGTCGCGGCGCGGCTGGAGCAAATCCAGACCAAGCCGCAGATCTTGGGACTCTACCTCAACGGGATCTATCTCGGCCGCGGCGCTTACGGCATCGAGATGGCGGCGCGCAGCTGGTTCGGGAAATCGGTCGGCACGCTCACGGTGCCCGAGGCGGCCCTCCTCGCCGGCCTGCCCAAGGGCCCGAACTACTACAGCCCCGACAAATACCCCGACCGCGCCCGCGAGCGCCGCGGCTACGTCCTCTCCCGGATGAAGGAGGACGGGGTCATCACCGAGGAGCAGCTGGCCGAGGCGCAGAAGAGCGATCTCGGCACGAAGCCCGTCGAGACGGCGCGACGCGATTCCGGCTTCTACTTCGTCGAGCATCTCGGCCGCGAGGCGCGGACCTTCGCCGGCCTCGAATCCCTGACCAGCGCCTCCTACACCGTGCGTTCCACCGTCAATGCCGGCCTGCAGACCGCGACCGAGGCCGCGCTTCAGGACGGGCTCGCCGCCTACGAGCGCGGCACCGGCCGCCTGTTCTACGACGGGCCGGAGCTGAGCCTCGCCGAGGCCGTGAAGAAGCTCGAGGCCGCGCCGCCGACCGCGGAAGCCGCCCTGCTGCCTGCACCGGCGCCGGTGCCCGAGGCGAAGCCGGCTCCCGGCAGGAGGGCCGCGCTCAAGCAGCCGCCGGTCCCGAAACCGGCCGGTCCCAAGCCCGCCTGGCAGCGTGCGCTCGAGGCGGCGCGGCCGATGCTCTACGACGTGCACTGGCCGCTGGCGGTGGTGCTCTCCACAGGGAAAGCCGGCACCAAGGTCGGCCTCGCGGACGGGCGCGTCGCGAGCCTCGATGCCGGTGCGGCCCGCGGGCGGCTGCAGCTCTACGACGCCGTGCGGGTGAAGCTGACCGATCCCGCCTCCCGCACGCCGCGCGCGCAGCTGCGCATCCGCCCGGCCGTGCAGGGCGCCGCGATCGTGCTGGAGAACCGTACCGGCAAGATTCTGGCGATGACCGGCGGCTTCTCCTACCCGCTGAGCCAGCTCAACCGGGTGACGCAGACCGTGCGCCAACCCGGCTCGACCCTGAAGCCGTTGACCTATCTCGCCGCGCTCAATGCCGGCCTTCAGCCCAACACCCTGGTGATGGACTCACCCGTCACCCTGCCGCCGATCGGCGGGGCAGGGGATTCCTGGTCACCCAAGAACTACGACGGCGGCGGCTCCGGCCCGACGACGCTGCGGCGCGGGCTCGAGTTCTCCAAGAACCTCGTCACCGCCCGCCTGCTGCAGGGCGGCATCGCGGAGAAGGCGCCGGCCAGCCTCAAGCGGGTCTGCGACATCGCGCTCGAAGCCCAGCTCTACGCCGAGTGCGAGAACTACTACCCGTTCGTGCTCGGCGCGCAGCCGGTGCGGATGATCGACCTCGCGAGCTTCTACGCGGCCATCGCCAACGAGGGCGGCCGCCCGAGCGCCTACGCGCTGGAATCGGTGGAGCAGGACGGCAAGGCGGTCTTCACCCGGCCGGAGAAGCCGCCGGTGCGGATCGGCTCGGCCGACCGCATCGCCTTCTACCAGCTCAAGACCATGCTGCAGGGCGTGACCCAGCACGGCACCGCGGCTGCGCTCTCGGGCATCTCGGCCTACGTCGCCGGCAAGACCGGCACCTCGGAGAACGAGAACGACGCCTGGTTCGCGGGCTTCAGCAACGAGATCACCGTGGTGGTCTGGGTCGGCTACGACAACGCCGACGGCATCCGCAAGACGCTCGGCCGCGGCCAGACCGGCGGCCACGTCTCGGTGCCGGTCGCCAAGGCGATCTTCCAGGCCGCCTGGGCCAACGGGGTGCCGCGCACGGCCCTGGCCCCGCCGTCCCCCGAGGCCGCGAGCCAGATCGCCGACATCTCGATCGATCCGCGCAGCGGCCAGCGCATCGCCGGCGGCGGCTTTCTGGAACATTTCCGCCGGAAGAACGGCCAGGTCGCGGACACCCAGTTCAACCTCGTCCCGCGCGAGACGATGTACGCCATGCGGCCCGATTCAGAGGATGGCGACTTCGGCAATTCCGAGAACGGCGCGGACGTGGCCGGCGACGATGCCGGCAACCGGGCCGGCCGTGCCGGCGACGACCTGCTCGATCCGTTCGGCGGCGAGGAGCGCGACCCCTACGCCGCGCGGCGCACGCAGCGCTACGACCCCTACCCGAACTGGCCCGGCCGCAGCCGCTACGGACAGGCGCAGCCCTCGCCGTTCGGGGATGACGGCGAAGCCGTCCAGCGCCCGCGCCGTCGCGACCCGGACTATCTGTTCGGCGAAGACCCGCGCTACTGACGCCGACGCCGAACCGTACTTCTTCACAGCTCGAGGATCCGACGTGCTGAAACCGCTTTCGGCGACCCTTCTCGTCGCCCTCGTGATGACGGAGCCCGCCGCGGCCCAGGACGGCGTCAAGCTGCAGCCGCCTGCCGCGACGGCCGCCAACGTGAAGGATGTCGCGAGCCTGGAGCCGGCGGACGTCGCCACGCTCAAGCCCGGCACGATCCTGTTCACGGACTACCGGGAAAAGGCCTCGGCCAATCCCGAGAGCGGGCTCGTCGCCTATGCCGACTGGCTCAAGACCCGGCCGGCCGAGGCGGCAGCGCTCTCGCCCTATCCCGGTTATGTCGAGCCCGACTACAGCGTGACCCTCAACGGCGTCACGAAGCAGCGCCACGAGACCCTGAAGGTCTACGTGGCCGAGGGCCGTTTCGTAGTCCCCAAGCCCCCGGGCGCCATCGACCTGTCGCGCTACGCGACCCTCGATTTCGTCTCGAAGATGGACGGCGCGATCCGGCACAAGGCGCTGAGCCCGGCGGAGGTGACGCCGACCAAGGACCCGCTCGCCGCCTTCGCCAAGCGCCCCGACCGGCCCTGGTGCGAGGCCGCGAACACGGTCTGCCTGGAATCGCGCTACGACCTCGAAGGCAAGCTGCCGCTCGGGGTGAAGCTCGCCAACAAGCTCGAACTCGGCTCAACCAAGAAGGTCGCCGAATTCGTCTCGTTCCAGAGCGAGCTGCGGCTGCTGTCGCCCGGGGAGGCGGCGGGACTTGGCACGCTCACGCGGATCGACACGCCGGTGGCGGGCGGCCTCGAACAGACGATCTTCTGGGTCAACCAGATCCTGCGCTTCGGCAAGTTCCTGGCCGTGGTGCAGCCGGCCCCGAACGATCCGGGCAAGTCGGTGATCACCACCTACATGGCGCTCGCGGTGAAAGCGGACGTTCTCGACCGCAAGCAGGAATATGCCCGCGTGCCGGTGCTGAAGAACCTGCTGCCGGTCCAGGTGCTGATGGGTAATTCGTCGTTCAACACCGGCACCTCGATCAGCGCCGGTCTGCCGACCTACGCGCGCAACCGGCTGAGCGCCTTCGCCGAGGCGGTGGCGAAGAACTGAACCGTGACGGGGACGATCGCGGCAGCCCCGTCGATCAATCCTTCGCGGACGGATCCGGCTCGGCCACACGGCGCAGGCGGCCGTTGCGCTTTTCGTAGCGGAAGATCGAGGTGAGCGCTTCGGTCGTCGCGCCGTCGTCCGGCGGCGCTGCCGGCGGGGCGATGTCGGCGCGGCCGGCCCGGGCGACGACGCCGAGCGCGATCTCCCGGTCGCGACGAAGAGCGGCGATCAGGGCCGGCGCCATCCGCGCGACGAGGGAGGTTCCATCGCCGAACGCGATCTCGACGGAAACCGGGGCGGTCCCCGCCGGCGCGAAGCCTTCCTCGATCACGCCGAGCCCGGCCCGCACGGTCGAGACCGCGAGACGGGCCGGCATCGGGAGACGGGCGGCGGCCGGCAGGACGTTGCGCACGGTATCGAGAAAGCTCGGAAGGCGCTGCGAAGCCGCGCTCCTGGGCGCATCGTCGTCGCGCGGCGTCAGCCGGGCGATGGCCTCGACGCCGCGCATCTCGCCGTTCGACAGGGTCAGCAGGCCGCGCAGATAGGAGCCGGTCCCGGCACCGCCCGTGCCCTCCTCGATCGGAAACACGCTCATCCGGTGCTCCGTTCGAGCCGCGCCGCGGCGCTCAGTTGCCGCGATTCACGATCGACGGGATTGAGGGCTGCGTGAACTGGCGGTTCACGTCGGGGCGAGTCTGGGTGCCGTTGGTGTCGCTCGACCTGCGATAGTTGTCCATGTTGAAGCTCTCGGCCAGGCCGCTGCCGCTGGGGCCGGAACCCGAGCTGCTGCAGCCGGCGAGCGTGCAGACCGAGAGCGCGGCGGCAACGGCGAGGAAGGTCAGGCGCATCGGTGGATTCCCGTTAACAAGTTCTGCAGGTCGCTGGCCGTCATGCCGGTGCCGTGCAAGGGTGAGCCTTGGATTTGCGGTCCGGCGAACCCGATTGCACCGGCATTGACGTGCGGCCCCGAGCGGCTCCGGTCAAGCAACCCTCTATCATCCCCTAACGCTTTCGCTTGGATCTGATGTCGGGCGGACACTGCGGGATTACCACGCCGCACGGAAGACGGCCCCAGAGGCCATGACACCACGGCAATCGTGTGGAGGAAGCCGGCCTACGGATGGCGCAACCGGGGCGAATTCGCGAAGAATCTGCCCATGAGCAACGTCGTCCCCTTCCGCCGTCCCGCGCCGACCGCCCTGCGCGCCCGCTGCGACGTGGTCTCGGTCGCCGACGACCTGTTCGCGGCCCTCGACGGCGTCGAGGATCTGGCCCAGCGCGCCGCGCTGATGGGCCGGCCGACCGTCGAGGTGGAACGGACCGTCCAGAATCTGCTCGACGCCGTCAGCGCTCTCGAACGCGCACTTGACTGCCTCGGCGAGGGCAGCGAAGCCGCGCCGGCCTGACCTTCTAGCCCCTCAGAACGGTATCCGATCCGAGGTCTCTTCTTGCCGCGCTTCCGTCCGACCGAACGGTATCCTACTTGGCCGGAAAACGCTCTGACGCCGACGCGCTCGTCCGGACGGCTGTTTTTATCCTCCCCGGCTCGTGCGGGGATACGCGGCAGACCGTCGGCACGTGTCCGCGATTGGTTTCGTCCATACCCTGCCGCAATGGTCATACGCAGTCCGACGGCTTGCCAAACAATCTTGCCGATCCGTAATACGAATCGCAAGTAAGCGGCGGATGAAATGCTGCCGACCTCGCCGGGACAGGAGTCATCTGGCCATGACGACATCATCGGTATCGAACGAATCCTTCGAAACGGACCAAAATCTGCTTGAAAATCACTTTCCCATTTGCGACGACTCAGGTGAAGTGGGTCGCTCCATGCGGGTTCTCGAACGTCTTGCGCTGACACTCGGCGTGCCCGTCGCGATCTTCTTCGAGGAGAGCTCCCCTTCCGCGCCGCCGGACGCGGCATCCGCCGAGGAGATCGCCGACCTGACCCGTGCGTTTCTCGCGATCAGCGATCCGACCCTGCGCCGATATTGCCGCGACATCGTCCGGGCAGCGGGCGCCGAGGGGGTATCCGGCGGCCAGATCCTCGAATCGGCCTGACCGGATCAGTTGCCGGCAGCCATCACGCTCGTGATGACCGTGCCGTAATGGCAGGCTGCGGCCGCCAGCACGAAGCTGTGCCAGATCGCGTTCTGGAAGGGCAGGCTCCGCCAGACGTGGAAGACCACGCCGAAGGAATAGAGCAGGCCACCGATGGCCAGCATCCACATCGCCGCTGGCGAGAGGCCGGCGATGGTCGACTCGTAGGCGAGCACGCCGCTCCATCCGAGCATGAGGTAGAGCGCGATCGAGACGCGATCCCAGCGGCCCGGCATCAGCAGCTTGAGCGCGATGCCGATCGCGGCGATCGTCCAGATCACGGCCAGCAGGCCCCAGGCGACGGGCCCGCTTCCGACCAGGACGACGAGCGGCGTGTAGGTGCCAGCGATCATCAGGTAGATCAGGGCATGGTCGAACCGGCGCAGGATCCACTTGCGGCGCGAGACCGGCCACATGTTGTAGGCGGCAGAAATACCGAGCATCGAGACGAGGGCCGCGGCGTAGATCAGGACCGAGGCCCGCTCCATCCAGCCGAGATGGGCGAAGGTTGCCGTCGCCACGAGCGCGACGGCCCCGGCGATGCCGAGCGCAACCCCGATGAGATGCACGGCCCCGTCCGCGAGAAGCTCCTCGCGGGTGTAGTGCCAGGTCAGCGCGAGCGGCCTTCCATCTTCCGCCAGGAACATCCGCGGCTCCTCATCGATCGTTGGACAATAAGTCTTGGGCTGCCAAAGTCGTTCCATGGCGGAAATACCGAGATCCACTCTTGGCCGGCAAAACTCGAACGCGTAGTCACCTCAAGACATTTGTGCGGCGCGGCAAGAACCAATGCAGTCTAGTGCACCGCGAGACTTGAGCCTGATCAGTGTCCATTTCTGAAGCACGATCGTTGCCGATCCTGCATGGACCGTGCCGCCCGCATGTCCCGAAGCGGGATGTCAGGGTCCGCGCCGACGGAACGGTCTCAGCGCCCGGCGCCTCATCTCGGCGAGAACGCCTGCGTCGTCCGGTTCGTCGCGATCGAGCCACTCGGCCCGCCGCAGGAGCGCTTCGGCCACGCCGCGCGGGTCGGCCACCGTCCAGGCCACCTGCCAGCCGGGGGCCTCCTCGTAGAGGGTGCCGTGCGGGTGGTAATACCGGGCCTGCGCCCCGTTCACGCGGTCGAGCAGGGCGAAGTTGGCGTTGACGGCGATCTGCCAGTTCAGGCCGACGAGGCGGCGGCCCGGCGCCGCGAAGGCCGAGGTGTGGAAGGCCGAGCCGAGCGTTCCCATCACGATCTGCCGTCCGCTCAGCAGGCGCACCTGTTCGGCGAAGCCGAGCGTCTCGGGAAACGCGATCTCGACGCCGCGGCGCTCCAGTTCCGCGACGATCGCCTCCTCGTTAGTCACATGCGCCACCCCCGCGCGCAGCCGCGTCTTCGACAGGTAGAGCGGCCGCGTCACGGCATCGACCGCCACGTCCCGCCAGAGCGGCCGGCCGATCGTGCGGCAAAGCTCGGCGAACACCGCGTGCACCGCCGCCTGTTCGCGCAGGGCCGGCTCGGGCACCACGACGTCGCGCACGGTCTGCGGCCTGTCGAACGACACGACGTCCGCCGTGTCTATCCCGAGCTGGCACAGGATCGCACGAAGGAAGGCCAGCTCCTCCAAGGCCTGCCGAGGGCCGGAGACATGGCAGAGGATCCGGGGCAGGGGGCCCTGCCAGGAGACCAGGGGCCAGAGCCGCGGCAGGGTGTTGATCAGGAAATGCCCGTAATGCGTCGCGAGCGGCCCGACATAGAGGAACGGACCGTCATCAGCCGCCTCTCGCGGAGCAGGCTCGGCGCCGGGAAAGAGGCCCCACGGCGCCTCGGCCGACCACGGCCGATAGGTCGCCTCGGGCAGATGCTGCCGGGCGGGATCCTCCGCGATCCAGTCGGCCGTACCCCAGAGGCTGCTGCAGCGAAAGAATCTGCTAGCCATCGCAGCGGCTTGGCCGATCCGGCGGCCGCGCCTCAGGCACCGCGGCCGGCCAGCTGCTCGAAGCCGAACGGCACCGTCGGGGCCTGGATCGTCGTAGCCGCCCCGGCCGAGCCACGGCTGAGCCGGGCATGGGCGGTTGCCATGGTCAGCACCGCCATCGCGAAGACCTGATGCGCCAGCGCCGCCCAGAGCGGGACGGCCAGCAGCAGCGTGGCGATGCCGAGCCCCATCTGGCCGAGCGTCAGCACGGCCACGCCGGTGGCGCGCCGCGCCGCGCCGCTCCCCGGATCGCTCAACCTTGCGTCGAGCGCATGGAGCAGCGCCACGAGAACCAAGCAATACGCGACGAGCCTATGGTTGAACTGCACCAGCGTGACGTTGTCGACGAAGTTCTCGATCCAGGGCGTCGCCGCGAACAGGCCGTCGAACGGCGGCACGAGATCGCCGTTCATCGTCGGCCAGGTGTTGTAGGCGAGCCCCGCATGGGAGCCGGCGACGAGACCGCCGAGCCCGATCTGGACGAGTACCAGCAGCATGACGACGACGGCACCCGCACGGATGCGGGCCGGGGCGGGGGTCAGCGCGCCCTCGCGGGTGCCCGCCGCGAGCCAGACCAGGCCGGCGAGGATCACGCTCGCGGTGGTCAGGTGCAGGGCGAGCTTCAGCGGCGCCACCGCCGTCATGCCGGGCTGCAGCCCCGAGGCGACCATGATCCAGCCGATCGCCCCCTGGAACGCGCCGACGACGCCGAGCGCCACGAGGCCGAGACCGAGGCGCCGGTCGAGGGCGCCGCGCGCCCAGAACACGATCAGCGGCAGGAAGAACGCGAGCCCGAGCAGCCGTCCGAGCAGCCGGTGTCCCCATTCCCACCAATAGAGCGTCTTGAAGGAGTCGATCCCCATGCCCTCGTTGAGGATGCGGTATTGCGGCGTGCCGCGGTATTTTTCGAACTCCATCGCCCAGTCGGCGGCCGAGAGCGGAGGGACCGCGCCGGTGACCGGCCGCCATTCGGTGATCGACAGGCCCGAGCCCGTCAGCCGGGTCGCACCACCCAGCGCCACCATCACCACGACGAGGAAAGCCAGCAGGTAGAGCCAGATCCGTACCGCGCGGCGGTACGGGCGAACCGCGGCCTTCGGAGGAAGCGTCCCGGCGGGCAGGGCAGGGGAGGACGGCATGCGGGCTCGGCGGCGGCGTTCGGATCGAGGCGCACCGGAGGATCCGGCGCATCGCGGTGCTTTAGGCCGGGCGGGGGCCACCGGGCAACGCCGGTCGCCGCCGCAGGGACATCGCGTCCGTTGCAAGCCGGGGATGGGCGGCTTACGCGTGGCCTCCACATCGAGCCTTCGAGACCTCGCCTTCGGACACCCTCATGCGCCGCCGTACCCGCTCCCTGGTCGGGACCTTCGCGATCCTGGCCTTCGTGATCGTCTACGCGCCGCTGGCGATGGCGCTCGCCGACAGTCGCATCGCCGAGACGCCGGCCCTGGTGCAGACGCTGCTCTACTCGATCCTCGGCATCGCCTGGATCTTCCCGCTGATGCCGCTGATCCGCTGGATGGAGCGCCCGGACGATCCTGCCTGATCCTCCTTTTTTCGCCGCACTCCCCCCGCAGAAGGCCGCGATCCTCGCTCGCAACGCCGCGGAGCCGACTGCGCCCGATGCCACGCCTGCCCACATCGACGATCCGCGTTCTCAGCGCCGCCGGCCTTCTGTCGCTGCTGGCTTCCGCCGCCTGTGCCCAGGGCACGCCCCGCTCGGTCGGGGAATGCGAACGGCTGAAGAACGATCTCGCCTATAACCAGTGCCTCGCGATGTTCGGCCCGGCGGCCAAGAACGTCGCCGGCGGCGATGGATCCGGCGGCGGCGGCAGTCCCGTGATCGTGCCGCCGCCCACGCCGTCGGCCATCGCAGGCATGCCGGCGCTGGAGGAGCCCGTGATCGACGAGAGCCCGCGCCGCGGCCGGCGCGGCCGCTACGTGAGGTCCGGCGGACGCCAGAGCGCGAGCTTCGACGTGGGCGGATCGAGCCACAGCCGGCGGCATCGCCGCCGTCGCTAGAGCCACGTCAGGCGACGTTGAGGCGGCGGCCGCGGTTCCAGGCCAGGAACGGCACGCCGGAGATCAGGCTCGCGAGCGCGGCTTCGGTCTGGTGTAGGCCGTTCACCGAGACCCGCGGCAGCGCCTGCAGATGCCCCGCATGCCCGGCGAAAAGATGGCCCGGCCGCGTCGTCACGGCGGTCGCGAAGCCGAGGCCTTCGGCGATGGCGAATTCGCGCCGGCCGGCGGAGGCCGGATCGCCGACGGGATAGGAGAGGTGGCGGATCTCGCGGCCGAGTTCCGTGGCGATCCGCGTGCGGCTTCCGGCGATCTCAAGCCGGGCGACGTCCAGTTCGTGCTTCGCGAGCATCGGGTGGCTCAGCGTATGCGCGCCGATCGTCACCGCCGGGTCGGCGGCGAGGGCGCGCAGCGCGTGCCAGGACAGGCAGAGCTCCTCGGCGATCCGGCCCGGTGCGAATCCGGCTTCGGTGCATAGCCCGGCGATCACCGAGAGCAGCCGCGCCTCCGGCCCCGCACGCAGGATGCGGTAGACGGCCTCGAACGCCGCCGACTTCTCCTCCGCGTCCCGCGCCGGCAGGTCGAGGGCGATTGCGCCCGTGTCGCCGGCCGTCAGCCGCACGCGGTCGAGCCGCGCGACGGCGCGTTCCAGCTCGATCCACCACAGGCGTCCGCGTCCCTCCGCGAAATCGCTGGTGACGAACAGCGTCCAGGGTGCGCGGTGGCGGGCGAGCACGGGCGCTGCGAACTCGACGTTGTCGCGATAGCCGTCGTCGAAGGTCAGGACGGCGAACGGCGCCCTGGCATCGCGGGCGCTTAGACGGTCCGGCACGGCGTCGAGGCCGATCAGGTCGAAGCCGCGCGCCTTCAGCAGCGTGAGCGTCCGGTCGAGGAAGTCCGGCGTGATCGCGAGCAGCCCGTTCGGCGCATAGGCCGCCGGCGGCTCCGGGCGGACGTGGTGGAAGGTCAGGATGAGGCCGCGGCCGCGGGCGGCCGGCGCGAGCCAACGGTCGGCCCCGGTCAGGGCGACGGCGGAGAAGGCCGCCCTGAACAGCCGATGGCGGTTGCACGACGACAGCATCGATGAGCCCCGCAGACGGATGCGTCCGAAGGCGAGGATAGCGGCCGAGGGAAAAAGCTTTCGTTACCCATCCGCCGAGATCGTCAGCGGCGGCGAAGCACGGGCCGGGTCTCCTCAATCGGCGGTTCAGGTCTCGCAGGCTATTCCCGATCCGAACGGGAGCGGCGTCTGGCCGGCGGTTCGAGGCGGGTCGATGGCGAGTCTCGCACAGGATCTCACGGGTGCGGACATGATCCGTGACCGCATGCGCGGACAGCTGAAGGTCGAGGTGTTTCGCGATCTCGCGAGCGCCGAAACCCTCTGGCGCGGCCTGGAAACCGCGCCGGACGCGGTGGCGACGCCCTATCAGCGCTTCGACTGGGTCGCGGCCTACGTCGCCGGGACGCAGGCGGCGGAGTCCCTGCGGATCATGGTGCTGCGCGATGCGGCCGGCCGGCCGCTGGCGCTGCTGCCGCTGCAGGTCTCGCGGATGCGCGGGCTCGCGGTCGCCCGCGTGATCGGGGCCAAGCACGCGAACTACCACATGCCGCTCTACGCCTCGCGCCAGGCGGCGGGGCTGTCGGCCGAGGAACTTGAGGCCGCGCTCGTGCGCGCCGGACGCGCGGCGGGCATCGACGCCTACGCGCTCGATCACCAGCCCCGCTTCTGGGACGGCATCGCCAACCCGCTCGGCGCCGGGGGCAGGCCCTGCGCCAGCGACGCCTACGGCCTGATGCTCGGCCCGGACCCGGAGGCGACCGTGAAGCGCGCCTTCAGCGCCGACGCCCGCAAGAAGCTGCGCGCCAAGGAGCGCAAGCTCGTCGAAGCGCATGGGCCGGTCGCTTACGGCACCGCCACGACGCCCGATTCCATCGCGGCGATTCTCAAGGCGTTCCACGCGCAGAAACGCACCCGCTTCGCCACGATGGGCATCGCGGACCCCTACGCGGACGAAGGCGTGCGGCGCTTCATTGCCGATGCTACGAGCCTTAAAGCCACGGCCGGCGGCGACGCCCGTCCGGCCATCGAACTTCACGCCCTGAGCGCGACGAAGACCGGCCGGATTCTCGCGACCTTCGGCGGCGCGGTGAACGGCGACCGCTTCAGCGGGATGTGGACTTCGTTCGACTCCGATCCCGAGATCGGCCGCTTCAGCCCCGGCGACCTGCTGCTGCATCACCTGGTCGGCCAGCAGACCGGCGCCGGCCGCCGGGCCTTCGACCTCGGCGTGGGCGAGGCACGCTACAAGGCCAGCATCTGCGACGAGACGATCGAACTCGTGGAGGTGCTGATCCCGGTGACCCTGCGCGGGCACCTCTTCACCCTCGCGGCGAATGCGGCCTCGGGCCTGAAGCGCCGGATCAAGCGCTCGCCGCGGCTGTGGCGGGCGGCGACCCGCCTGCGCGCGATGCGGCGGGCCTGATCGTTCAGGCCGAGAGGCGAAGCTGCATCTCCGGCTCCGCCGCCGGATCGCGGGCGACGAGCACCTGACCGGCGCCGGCCTCGGTGGCGAGGGCGTAGAGCGCAACGAGCCCGGAATCGTCCGGCTCGGCATCGGAGGCGATGACCACCGAATCCATGCAGGCCGACAGCGCCGTGAGCAGGTCGTCGGACGGCTCGCCCGTGATCGCGAGGCGGCAGATCACCCAGTCATAGGCCTGCGCCATGGCGTTGAGGCCGATCGCGAGGCCATGCGGCTCGTCGAGCAGGACGGCGCGGTCGGCGAGGCCCGCACCGATGACGTGGTGGCGCGAGCCGGCGACCGGATGGATCACGTCGAGGAACGCGGCCTCGCCAGCGACGAGATCGGTCAGGCCGGGAGCGCCGCGGTCGGTGGCCTTGCCGCTCACGTCGACTCTGAGCGTCGGCGCCTGGGCGGCGAGCACGCGGACGAGGCCGGCGGCGAGACCGTCGGTCCCGGCGGCATGGTCCGTCGTCTCGACCACGAGCACGCAGCGTCCGCCCTGGCCGGCCACCGTCCCGAGCCGGTCGATCAGGGCCTGGAGCGCGAAGCGGTCGTCCTCGTGAGCAAGGGGGCCGGGTTCCGCCTTCGGCGTGGCGTCGGCCGTGGCGGGCATGCGGGAGCTACCGCTGTCGGCAACGAGCCGCGGCAGGGTCGCATTCGCGGTGACCATCGTCTCGAAGCCGGCATAGGCCGGCGCGAAATGAGCCGGCGCGAAGTGGGGCGGCTCGCGCAGCGGCGGCTGCTCGGGCGGCAGCGGCTCCGGATAGTCGATGCGCTCGGCCAGGGGCTCCATGCGCGCGGAGGGCACAGGCTCGGACCGGTCGGCGCCGTCGCGGCGGTCGAGCGGCTCCGGCGTCGCCAGCAGATGGCGGCCGAGGATTGCGGCGACGGACAACATGAAGGCCAGCGCCGTACTGAACCCGACGACCGGGACCTTCTTCGGGAAGGAGGGAAGCTCGGGCACCATGGCCCGCGAGACGATGCGCGCGTCGGCGGGCGTGGCGCTCTCGGCATCGCGCGCCGAGGCCTCGCGGTAGCGCGAGAGATAGGATTCGAGCTGCTCGCGCTGGACCTTGGCCTCGCGTTCCATGGCGCGGAGCTGGATCTCGCTGGAATTGTCCTTGGCGACCACGTCGCTCTGGCCCTGGACCGTCGCCTGCAGGCTGTCGACGCGGGCGCTGGCGATCTTGGCGTCGTTCTCCAGGGTGCGCACGATGCGCTCGGCGGCAGCCTTGATCTGCTTGTCGAGGTCGTCGACCTGCGCCGTCAGCTCCTTGATCCGCGGATGTGCCGGCAGCAGCGTGCGCAGCTCCAGCGCGAGCTGCGCACGCAGAGTCATGCGGCTCTCGACCGTGCGGCGGATCAGGTCGTTGTTGGCGACGTCGGGGATCTCGAAGGCGCGGCCCTCCTTGATCATCTCCTTGAGGATCTTCACCCGGCCGGACAGGTCGGCCTTGACGGTGCGGGCCTGACTGAGCTGGCTCGACAGCTCGCCGAGCTGCTGGCCGCCCAGGGAGGAGCCGGCGGCGCCGGACCCGATCAGTCCGTGCTTGACGCGGTAGGCGTCGACCTTCGCCTCGGCCTCGGCGACGCGGGCGCGCAGACCGTCGATGTTGGTGCCGAGCCAGGTCGAGGCGTAGCGGGCCGTGTCGACCTTCGCGGCTTCCAGCGAGGCGATGTAGAGTTCGGAGATCGTGTTGGCAGCCTTGGCGGCGAGTTCGGGATCGCCCGCTCGGAACTCGACCTGCAGGATGCGCGACTTGCCGGCTGGATAGACCAACAGCCGCTCGAAATAGGTCTCGAGGACGCGGTCCTCGGGCTTGGCGTCGAGGCTGGACCTGCCGAGGCCGGCCATCATCAGGAGGCTGCGGACCAGGCCGGCCTCGCCGACCGTCGTATCGAATTCGGGATTGCCGACGAGGTTCAGCCGGCGGACCGCCTCGCGGGCGAGGTCGCGGGACATCACGACCTGGACCTGGCTCGCCACCGCCTGCTCGTCGATCGGCTGCGCCGGCTCGCCGCGCTCGGTCGTGGTGCGGGCGAAGGACGGGTCGCGGCTCTCGAGAAGGATCTTGGCCTCGGCCGTGTAGCGGGGCGCGACCACCTGCACGAACACGCCGGCGCCGACCGCGACCAGCAGCGTCGGAATCAGGATCCAGGCCCACGCCCGCCGGAGAAGCGGAAACACCTGCGACAGCGTCAGCCCGTCCCGCGCAGATGGCGGGTACGACAGCTGCGGCGAGGGGTCGATGGTCGAGGTGCGGCGAGGCATGGCAATCGTCTTTACGCGAAGCAAGACTTCGGCAGGCTGATGGGCCTTCTCCACCAGTAAGACCGGCCATGGTTTATTGACGGTTAAAGTACGGTTCCGCGCTTGTGTGCGGATGCAGGACGTCAGCTTTCCTTAACCATATCGACGTACAGCGAGGTCGGTCACTTCATTACGACGGCGTGTTTCATGAACCGGCGTGCTCTCATCCTGGCACTCTCGTCGACGTTGGCGCTCGGGGGCTGCCTGCGTCCGAACTTCCGCACGAACGAGCTCGATGCCACCGGCACCGGCTCGATCGCGGCGCGCTACACGTTGTCGGCGGGCGACAAGCTGCGCATCATCGTGTTCGGCCAGGACAACCTCTCGAACATCTACGCCGTGGACGGGGCGGGCCGCGTGGCCATGCCGCTGATCGGCACCATTCAGGTGGGCGGGCAGACCACGGCGCAGGCGGCGAAGGCCATCGAAAGCAAGCTCTCCAACGGATTCCTGCGCGAGCCGCACGTCACGGTGGAGATCGACGCCTACCGGCCGTTCTACATCCTCGGCGAGGTCACGACCTCGGGCCAGTACCAGTACGTCAACGGCATGACCGTCGAGACGGCCGTGGCCATCGCCGCCGGCTTCGGGCCTCGGGCGGCGCGCGACTACGCGGTGCTGACGCGCGAGGGCCAGGGCGGTCTCGTCAACGGCATCGTGCCGATGAGCTACGCCGTGCGGCCCGGCGACACCATCGTCATCAAGGAGCGCTTCTTCTAAGAGCGCACGACCGCCTTCGAACTGGACCCCACCGAGCGCGCGGCGCATAGTCGTCCGCAATCGCGAATCGGGGGAAAGCTCAGATGGATGAGGCGGTTGCGGAGGCCGAACCGAAAGGCGAGCTGACCGTGCGGACCATCGCCATGCCCGCCGACACGAACGCCAACGGCGACATCTTCGGCGGCTGGGTCATGTCGCAGATGGACCAGGCCGGCGGCATTGCCGGGGTCGACCGGGCCCAGGGCCGAGTCGTCACGGTCGCCGTCGACGCGATGACCTTCATCCGCCCCGTGCGTGTCGGCGACGTGCTCTGCGTCTACACGCAGATCAGCCGCGTCGGCCGCACCTCCATGACCATCGCGGTCGAGGCCTGGGCCCGCCGCTTCCGCACGCAGGTCCGCGAAAAGGTCACCGCGGCCACCTTCATCTTCGTCTCCATAGACGACGAGGGCAGGCCGAGGCCGATCGCGACGTAGGTCCACTGCTCGTCGGCGCGCAAAGGTGTGCGGCCTGAAGACGTCGCGAGAGACGCGCCGGACCGCTCATCGTAACGATGCCGCATCGCGACGCGGTTGACGCTCGGCCCATGACCGAGGCCCTGTCGCGCCTTCACGGCACGAGAGCATCATGAATCCGTTTCAGGCAATCAAGAAGGCCTATGCCGCGCTGTGCGGCAGCCTCTCGGACACGAGCGACAGGCTCGGAAGGCAAAACGCGGATCGGCTGAAGCGGCTCGACGCGTACAACGCGCGGTACGGCAAGACGACGACAAAGAACGGGACGGGCAGCGATCGGCATTGAGGCGGCCCCCGGCGGTCCGCCTGTCCATCGGCAAGGGTCCGTCGACCGTTGAGGGTCGGTCATACCGTTTCTGGTTGATTGAAGCGGTTGCCGTCCCTGTCCTCGCCCCCTGGACGAGGGGGACCGCGCGCAGCGCGGTGGAGTGGGCAGCACCGGACCTATGCCGGCAATACCGCGCCCCCTCCGTCCGCTTCACGGCCACCTCCCCCAAAGGGGGGGGAGGGCCCTGCCGCATACCGATCCGATCGAACGAAAACGGTATCAGACCCATACCTACGGCCGGTTGGCTTCGAGTATCCTGCACTCACCCGTTGGCACGCGCGAACGCGCACTGCTGCTCGTGCGGCGGATGCCTTCGACCGATCTCGGTCCAAGGCCGCTGGCATCAGTGCTTGACGAGGCTTTCGACGCTCTCGTTCGGGCCGATCCTGCCGGCGAAGCGGGCGAGCTTGCTCAGGCTCTGTTCGGTGAGGCCGCCGGCATTGGCGAAGGTGGCCAGCGCCATGCTCACCAGGAATTCGGCCTCGGCCTGGGTCATGGCCCGGCCGCTCAAGGTGCTGGCCGCGCCCTTCACCGCCATGACCGATTGACGAAACGCCTCGTCGCTCTTGAGCTCTTCAAGTCGCTTCATCGTCCTCCCCGCCCGCGCTCGCCCGTCGGCGTTTGCCGTGGCCCATGCCGGCGAAATGCGCAACGGGGTAAGGCTGTTCCCCCAAAGCAACGGTCGCGTCGATATGGGGTGATGGCGGGCGGCCGTAGGCCCCGACAGCTGTCGTCGCCACGGACTCGACGCAAACCGCCGGTATCGCCGCCGGACTGCCTCGAGTGTTTCGAGACAAACGGGAGCGGGCCGGCGAGAACGGCCCAGGATTCTGTCGTCATGTATCCTGTCGTCGCCGTGCTGCTCCTGATGGTGTTGGTCGCGATCATCGGAAGCCTTCCGACGACCGGCCCCTGGGGCTTTGCCGCGATCGCGATCATCGTGGCGGCCCTCGTCGTGCCGTGGACGCAGGCCGAATAGGCGCGGTACCTCGCAGCGAGCCGCGACGACGCTACTCGGCATCTTCCATCGTCAGGGTCAGGCGCGAGCGCATGACGAAGGCGCCGGCCTCGTCACGCACCGCGGCCACGAAGTCCTCGCGGTCGAGATCGGCGGAAAGGTCCCGGACGATCGTCGTCATGATGCGCAGGAGCTTGTGCCGCACGGCGTCGATATCGGGCAGGTCGAACCCCTCTGTATCGCGCACATGCTCGGTTCCGGTGTGAAGGTCGATGAAGTAGCGCGGCACTGGCTCGAGCTCATGTGGGAATTGTACCCACGATCATATTACGTACGTAATCGATGAGGACGTGACAAGATCGCGCATCCCACTGAAAAACGCGAGTCCTCGCCATGACGGTTTTTGGCGGTTTTTCAGTCGATCCGCCTCGCATGAAGCAGATCGGGACGATGTCGGACCATTCCGTCGAGCAGGATTCGCCCTACAGCGGGAACTCGGTCTGTCGAAGGACGCGCCGCGGGCCGGCTAGACGTAGCAACAACTACATGTTGCAGAACAGGAACACGATCGCGGGCACAAAGTCCACGCCATCGACCGTCGTACTCCGCGACACCTCCGGGCGAATGTCGCTGTTCCCAATGGGGCAAGACTAGGCTTCCTGGAATGCGGCACGATGCATACCGTGATCAGGCCGGGGAGCATGAAATCCGCGCCACCTTGCGGCCCCGGAACGGGGTCCGAAAGCAACGGTGCGCAGAGCCCCGAAGTGGCTTCCGGTCGCGGCGGGAAAGCGCCAAGCTGGCCTTCGCGAAAACCACCGAGAACCCCATGCTGGTCGACCGATCGCTCAAGGCCGCCGCCTCGGGTCTGTTCCTGGCCATCGGGCTCGCCTGCACGCCGGCACGCGCCGAGATCCAGGTCCAGGCTGCGAAGATCACCGCAGGCGAACTCTGGGTGCTCGGGTCGGCGGACGAGCCCGACATCGAGATCACCCTCGACGGCGGTTTCGCGCGGCGCACCGACGGCAAGGGGCAGTTCGAGTTCCGGATCATCCATCACCCCGCGACCTGCATCGTCACCCTGCGCACCGAGCGCCAGGAACGCCGCGCCGTCGTCGCCGAATGCGGCCAGCAGGGCCCTCCGGGGCTGCCCGGGCCGATCGGCGCGACGGTCACCTCGATCATACCGGGGCCACCCGGCATGCCAGGACCGAGCGGGGAGGCGGGTCCGCCGGGGCCTGCCGGAGAGCCGGGAACACCAGGTCCGGCGGGGGAGGCCGGCCCGGCGGGACCGCAGGG
>NZ_VRVE01000051.1:0-29424 GCF_008040035.1 Methylobacterium sp. WL9 | reverse complement strand
GCCTGGAGGCGGGCCGCCTCGGCGGCGGCCAGGGCCCTGTCCGAGAAGGTGCCCGAGCCGCCGGCCGCCCGCCAATGATAGAGCACCTTCGGGATGTGGCGGACGCGCGCGGCGGGCAGTCCGGCGGTGAGGCGCAGGAGCAGGTCGTGGTCCTGGCTGCCCTCGAAGCCCGGACGCAGGCCGCCCAGCGCCCTGAGGCGCGCGGTCCGGACCACCGTGAGATGGTTCAAGTAGTTCTGTCCGTAGAGTAATTCTCGGTTGAAGTCCGACTTGAAGTGCGGCTCGAAACGCCGTCCGCGGCCGTCGATCTTGTCCTCGTCGCTGTAGATCAGATCGAGGGCCGGATCGGAGCGGATCGCCCGGGCGACCTCGTAGAAAGCACTCTCGGCCAGAATGTCGTCATGGTCGAGGAACGCCGCATAAGTGCCTGCAGCCATTGACAGAGCGTCGTTGGTGGCCCGCGCGATATGGCCGTTCTCGCCCCGCCGCCGTACCTTGATGCGCGGGTCGCGGCCGGCGGCCTGCGCCAGCAGCCGCGGGATCGCCGGATCGGTCGAGGCGTCGTCGACGACGCAGAGCTCCCAATGCGGATAGAGCTGCGATTCCAACGAGTTGATCGCCGCTTCGAGCACTTTGGGAGCCGGATCGTAGACCGGCATCAGCACGGAGATCTGCGGGGGCGCCTCCCAGGAGGCCGCCTCCGCGCGGATGCGGTCCCGGTCGAAATTCGTCAACGTGTCGAAGCGCTTGATCCAGGCGGCGTAGGAGGTCTCGCCGCGGGTGCCGAGAGCGCGGGCGAGCATCCCCCGCGCCCGCACGCGCTTGCGCAACAGCCTCCAGAACAACGCTTTTCCGGCGAGGTCCGGCTGGCGGAGGGCCGCGCGCCAGAGCAGGGCAGGGCGGCCGTGGCGGCGGATCGCGATGTCGTCGAGGGCGAATTCCGCGTCCCGCGACAGGGCCGTGAAGCGCAACGCGGTGGCGGATCCGGGCAGGCGGCCGGTCCAGGCGAAGCGGTCGCCGCCGATGGCCGCCTCGGTGACGTGGATAGTCCCGGTGCCTGCCGCGCCGTGCGACAGGATGTTGACCAGGATGCGCGCCACGCCGCCGCTGCCGGCATCCCGCCAGGACAGGGTGACCCAGGCGCCGCCGAGCCGGACTCCGGCAAGGTCGAGCCGCAGACCGGCCGCGCCTTCCGCGTTCGGTGCAACCGGGAGTTCGGTGGCCCCGCCGAGCCGACGGCGAAGCTGCGCGCGGGGTAGGGTACGCGGCGGGGTGCGGTAGGGTGCCGGCGGCGTACCGGCGACATCCGTCATCGGCGCGCCGGGCGGCGGTTTGCCGCGCGAGCGCTGCAATCCGCGAGGGGAGGAATCCGGATGTCCAGCATGGCGGCGGGAGATACCCGATTTTCGCGGGCGGCGCAGGTTCCCCGGCGCCCGATGTCGATTCCGCGAAAAACCGGGCGATCCATCGCTTGCACGGCCGTCCGGCAGAGGTTATAGCCGCGGCCTCGCCGGGGTCTTCGACCCAGGTCGGGTGCGTAGCTCAGCGGGAGAGCACTTCCTTGACATGGAAGGGGTCACAGGTTCGATCCCTGTCGCGCCCACCATTTTTCCCTCGTTAAATCAAATAGTTACCCCGCCGATGGCTCGCCACGAGAGGCTTCGACCGCAGGCCGGGCCGCACTTGGGTAGCACCGTTTCAGCGGCAATTTGCGACTAGATTGCTCGGAATTTTTCCAACGGCGATTTGGAAAATTGAAGCGGCGAAGAGTTCCAAACGGGCATGGGCCCCGAATCAATTCAGGCATCATCGTACGCCGCGGCCGCAACCGTTCCTAAACCGATCTCGATGAGCCTGCGCCTCGTGCTGGCAGGCTTCAGGGGTGGTACTGGCCCATGCTCCGACGTTTCGCATGGACGATCGCTTCCATTGCCGTTGTGGTGGGCGGCTGTAGCGGCGCCTACGCTGCCAAGGCGCCCGGCCGCAGCGCAGTTTCGGATGACCGCGCAGCTGCGGCCGCGATCAGCCGGTATCGGGCGCAACATGGTCTCGGGCCCGTCCAGGTCGACGCGGGTCTGACCAGAGCCGCCGCGTATGCCGCGAGGGCGAACGCTGCGGCCGGCTCGCTCAGCCACGACGCGGGCGGGTCCTTCCAAGCCCGCATGGCCATGACTGGTCTTGGCAGGGGCCTGAAGGCCGAGAACCTAGGAGCCGGTACCGCGACGTTCAATCAGACGCTCGCCATGTGGCAGGCCTCGGCCGGGCATAACGCGAATCTGCTGCTCCCCGAGGCGCGGCGCATCGGGATCGCTCATGCCGATGCACCGGGCTCGTCTTACGGTCGGTTCTGGGCCCTGGTAGTCTCACAGTAGGCCGCGCTTAGCTGTTCCGATTGGTCCTTTTGGTTTTCGCACTGCCGCAGGCCTCGAGAATGCAGAGGGCGCGCATCTGTGAGGCTCTGCGTCTGACCGACCCGGGCACGGATCCTGCTGCGGGTGACGTTGCAGCGGGAGATCGGCTTATGGACGACAGCTGGAACGACGTGGTCGCCCCGCTCATCGCGCGCTGCAAGGTCGCGTCGTCGTTCAGTCGCGAAGCGGTCTGGGACGCGAACGAAGCCAGGGCGCTCGGTATCATCCTCGAACGGATGGCCGACATTATCGACGCTGAGATTGACCGTAGGGTAGCAGTGGAGCTTCCGTCTCCAGGCAACCACTCCGCCCCTCAAGGGGTATGACGCGCCCCGGATTTCTTAAGCCATGAAGCGCGGGCCCGAAGAACCACCGATCATCGCCTTCGACCGCTACCGCCGCGAAGCCGAGAACAGCTCAGAGGGCCGGGCGCGTCTGAACCGATCGGCACCGCGGCCGTTCCGTGCGTGGCGGGATAAAGCGGCGTTTGCGCTGGCTTTGGTGGTGCTGTTGCTGCTCGCGCGGTGGGTTGCTGGCCTCTTGGGGCTGGCGTGAGCGAACAGCGCGAGAGTGCCGATCAAGCGGTCCGGCGAGCCGACGTTGTTTTCGTCCTGATCGACCCAGCCTATGACGGCCGCCTGCGTTTCGTCGAGGTGTCCAAAGAGACCGCGCTTCGCCTCGTCCAGGCGGACGCATCGGATTCGGCCTAGTCGCTTTGGCCGTAGGCTTGATCGCGCTACGGAGTCGCCATGAGCAATGTGATCCGCCCGACCTTCGGCGCACGTCCGAGGCCCGAGGACGCCTCGCCGGCCGTTGCGTCCGTCACCAAGCTTCGAGCCGTACGTCATTTCGGCCAAGCCGCCGGGTATGACGTCGCCATGGTCCGCGACGAGCAGACGAAGCAGGGGCCGGTGTTCAAGGTCGTTGTCGGTTTGTCGGACGGCAGCGAGGTCGAAGCCGTCGCGATCCTGCCGGATACGTCGGAAGGCGAAGCCGATGCCGAAGTGGTTGGCATGGCGATCCTGCGGACCTTGGAGGTGATTGAAGCGACCGGTCGGGGGCGATAATCAGCGTGCTAGCCACCCTGCTTTGTTGGCGGCCGACCCGCTGCATACGCAGATTGGCCAGCACTGCGGGGCAACCCGCGATAAAAAGACGAATTCCTATGAGGCTTTAGCGATGGCGCCTCTGAGCGTGACACCGTCAACGATTGCGAGTTATAGACAGCGCGTCATATTCCGGGCGCCGTTTTCCACGGCTTTTAAACCGCAAACAGATGGCCCCGCTCTATCCTCGCTGAACTCTTAGGATCGATCCCGACAGGCCCAATGATGAAACAGACGCCATTGCGACCGCCGTCGCTGACGGCCGTGTTCATGGAGTTGGCCGAGCTCACGCCTGACCGCTTCGATCGTCTGAGTGCGGAGATAGACAGCCCGGATGCCTTCGATCACGAGAAAGAGCGTGTTGCAGCGCTAGTTCCGATATTGGGCAAAGACGAAGATACGTTAGGCGCAATTATATCCGCTACTAGCTTTTTGTATCAAAGAATACACAAAAGTTCTGGAGAGATTTCAGATCTTCCAAAGTTAGTTGGGGATATAGTTGTATCAATATTGGAACAGGATGATTCTGAGCCAGATGAAAAGCCGGACGAAGCAAAAACGCAATTAATAATTGACAGGCTTGCGCACCTGTTGAGATTTCAAGAGAATGCTAGTCGGTTCACAAAGCATGAGCGGCTCCGCTGGGGATTTTTACCTGCAGCTACGGATTTCTCTACTTTCGTTGATCTCCGCCCAAGTCTTTCGGACGATCTCTCAGAGGTAGTAGAACTTATACCTACAATACAGTTTCGCATAAAGACAGATTCAAGCTCGCCTTTAATGAAAAGTCTTGTTTTTCAGTTAGATCCACGAAATCTCAAGCGCTTGAAAGCTGAAGTCGAACGCGCAGAGCAGAAGTTAAATACGTTGATGAATGACGTTCGTTTGACCGGCATGATGTCAAAGCGTCGGCCATGAACGAGTTTGAACAGGCCCTGCGCGAATGGGACATCGATGCATTGGCTTACCGGCCTATGCCCGCAATGGATGACGATGTCGAACCTGCTGCGTTTGACAACAAAGCTACTGCAGACCGCGAGAAATCTATCGAGAAGATTCGCGAAACGGTCGACCTTGCGGTCGAGCGAGCGCTTGCCCCTGACTATATGAAAGAATGGGTTAATGTTGATTTAAAAATTACAGATACCTTAAATGTAAAGAGGGCGAAGTTCTTTGCTCAAATAGAGCAAGTTTTACATTTGCTGCAGTCGCATGAGTGGCGAACAGAAAGCAAAAGCGAGTTTTTGCTATCCCCAGAAATCGTAGCGAATATTCGGACCTCCATTCCGGCATTCGTTGCTACGGGCGAGTTTCACTTTTCAAATTTCGAATTTGGAAAAGCCGATGAGCAGATCTCAGACGAGCGAGTTTCAGAACTCGTTCGCGACCAACTGCGCATGATGTTTGCTGCTTATGCTAGGCACCTAACGCAAATCCGCGAGCAATTCGTTCCCATCTCTTGCAACGGCGAATTTCTTCAAGAGATCGATATAATGATGCAGGCTAGGATACCTTATCAGCCGCGTCGATTTGGTCCTTTTTCGGACTATATCCTGCTGCAAATGCAAAATCTGGATGTCGCAATGAGCATTGCGGGTAGCTGGGGTGCATTCGAATTCGATAGTAACGGCGATATCGCTATGCGGATATCCTTATCTCCTCTTGACGCACCTGTCTCATCGGCTGCGTCGGCCGAAATCGAGCAGTTCTAATTTATTTTGTTTAAGCTGATACATATATCCGATCTCCATTTCGCGGCCGGCCCTAACAAAGGCGGGTTTATAGCTGCGTTCGCCAGCAACGCTACAAATGAGCGAAACGGTCGCCACAACCAAGACTTAGCCGATCTTTCTGCTTACTTTATAGCTAAGAACTTGGGTGATTATGACTGTCTCCTGATATCAGGCGATATTGCTACCCGAGGGACAGAAGCCGATCTGCAGGTCGCACGGCAATATGTTCTCGCTCCTGCGACGCAAAGCGGAGGGTATTTATCTACGCATAATAGACCGACGCTCTCATATGGGTCGCGTCCGACCGTATTGCTCCCTGGGAACCACGATCGCTTCAAAGGCCCCTTGGGCGAGCCGGGCTCAGACAAGTTTGAGCACGCGTTTCCTAACCACTGGAAAGTCGGATTAAATGGCGTTCAGTCTGTCAAGGTAGTAGCGGCATCAGGCGTTGAAGTATCAATCATTTCCGCTGATTTCACGCTAATCAGTAAAACTAGTGCTAGCGTTCCGGGTGGACATTTTAGCCAGGGGCGCTGCATCGCTGCAATCTTGTCATACTTGAAATGGGTAACGAATACTATCAGGAAGCGGTATCCCGAGCGAGGAATTATTTGGGTTAGTCATTTCCCGCCTCCTGTCGATAGCTTTGATATAGGTGTATATCATGAGTTGATTGATGGAGATTTACTTCTAACTGCTGCTAGATCTTGTTCTGTCGAGTATATCCTATGTGGTCATCTTCATAAACAGGGTATTAGTACGTATAATGGAGTTACTGTTATTATGGCAGGGACGCTTTGCCAATGGCCATCTAAGAATGGCAATTGGATACATGCGCTTGAATTCGTCGGGACGGGACAAAATCTTAAGTTGTCTGCAATGAATAATTTTTTATATAATAGCGATAATGTAGATTTTGGATTGGATGTTGCTAGTAGCTTTTGAAAAACTCTATTATATTACTGATTGTTTCAATTTTTTCAATATACGAGGTAAGATCCCGCTGGGCTTTTCCGTATTGATCGTCGAGCTGCGCCTCACGGAAAACGCCCAATCCTGAACGTTTCTCATTGCACTGCGCCGCATTTAAGCTCGACAAACGCCCATCATAAGCTAATTAAATCACGCCTTCCCTGGTGGCGATGCACCTCCGGGGTGGGCTGGGCCTCGTCAGACACCTATGCCCCCTCAGCGGCTCGGCGAGGCCCTACCTCGACACGCGCGCCAGCTTGCCGCACTCCTTCGCCGAAATGTTAACCATCATCGCGCAGAAAATGCGCCATGGCCTATCGCGTCCCCATGACCTTTGAAGTCGAGATCGACGGCGTGTGGCGCAGCATGCCAGCCGTCGAAGCGCACTATGCGCACCGCGACGCCTCGAAGCGCTGTCCTGACTGCTACGGGGCCATGCTCACCGTCGGGACCTACACGGGGGAGCGAAAGGCCACCCTACAGCACCGCAAGACGCACGATGGCTGCCCTCGTGCACCGCGCCACTACACCGGCACGCCGGCGCGTCATCCGGCGGCTCTGACCTGACTGCCTACAGCGCGGCCCCGTAGGCACCACACAGTGCCCTGGTAGCTTTGGGACTCCGATTTGGCATCGCCATTGGGCTAGGAGGGGCGGGCGAGGCCCCACGGGGTCTGATGCGAGATGCGGCGTTGGCCGCCGGGCGATAGCGCGGCTCACCGCCGGCCCCGGACGAGCGGCCTGTGCAGGCGCAACGACGTGGTGACGACGCCCCAGATCGTGGCCTCGGCGATGTCCTCGATCGGCGTCGCCGGTAGATCCGGGCTGTCAAAGGACAGCGTCGCCCGGTTACCGTTGATCCGGTAGCGCTTCAGCGAAGCCACCCCCTCGACGATCGCAAGCACGATGTCGTCGTGCGCCGGCTCGGCGCTGCGATCGACAATGACGATGTCCCCGTCGTGGATGCCGGCGCCGATCACGGACGAACCGGAGACCCGCCAGAGGAAGGTCGCCGGAGGATTCGGTACGAGCCAGCGCGGCAAGCCGAGCGCCTCTTCGAGGAAGTCGTCGGCCGGTGACGGAAAGCCGGCGCAGACGGCTGGGCCCATGAACGGCACCTCGACCGAGTCGAGGCCCCCTGCCGGCAGTTCGTCGACCGAAACGAGGTGCACCTTGTTCTCCCACGCGATCCAGAACGGAAAGAGAACAAAATGCCTTGCCGGTCAACGCAAGGGGGCGCATGCCCGTGGGCTCTGTGGATAACGGTCACAGCGTCGGACTGCCGCTTGCCCGTAACGCTGCAGACGCACGCGCCTGTTTCGGTGCAGGCGATCGGAGGCAGTGGATGTTCAAGTTCCGATAGACGGCGGCCGGTGAGTGGCGGTGGTTTTTCACCTTCCGCGAGCAGGTCTTGGCGCAGGCCGAGGAGCCCTATTAGAGCGAAGGGAAGGCTAAGGCCGCCGCCGCAAATTCGCGCAAGGTGTCGGCGTGGCCTTGAAGACCCTGCCGGCTTGGGGCTGAAAACGCCCCGTGCGAGCAAGCTGCGGTGCTTTGGAGCCGTAAAAAGAGCGCGGCGTCATCAAATATCCGAGGGATAGGACATCCGCCGAATGGTGGCGGTAGGCTCTAGTGGTGTAGCTCGATGGTGTCGTAGTAGATGACTGATTGACGAACCAAGACCGGTTTGATCGCAAGCGCTGGCGTGCTCAGTACAAGAACGGCAAGCAAGATAACTCGAATAACGAATTAGTTCACGAAACCCACAACTGCACGAGCTTCTTGTAATGCGTCAGCGAGCGACCTCTCGCGCAACTTATCCAGGGACAGTTTGTCGTCGTTTAGAAAGGCATTGCGCGCTGCCGACTCAATTTCGGGGCGGCAGAGATCAAGCATCGCTTGAATTAGAGCTTCGCGGTTTACAAACTTGCCCTCGCGCGCCTTCGCTACGGCACGCAAGCATTCCGTAGTCCCGGCAGAGACCGTGCTAGGACGGGCTGAGGGTTGATTTTCGGTGACAACAACGTTCGTTGTTGTCTTGAGCGGCGGGGTAGCCGCAGAAAGTTCATTTGTGCTTTTCGGAGTGTTATGTGCTGATTTAACGGTTACGGCAGTTGTAACAACACTTTGTTTTACGAGTTTCTCAATTTCAGCTTGCATTGTCGATGACTCTGATCCGGGATTTTTGGCTTTTAACCAAATCTCTCCGGCTCTAAGCGCATTCGACAATTCGTCGCGGCATATAGTCATCGCCGCAGTCGCGATCACCTCGGCAGACTCAGCAGAATTGACGAGCTCACTCACTTGGCGAGTAGTGCAAGCGTACATTTTGTCGCGAAGCAGAAAGAACGCTCGTTCATTCTGTTCTACTCTGGTCTTTCTCTCGACCTCTGCTCGATCTGCCTCTTCACGCCGCGCCGTCTCGGCTCTGAGTTCGGCCGTCGCCAGACGTTCGAACTCTGGCCGGAGGCGGTTTCCGAGCGCACGCGGGAGATCCGCAAAATACGGTCCTTCGAAAAACACCTTACCTGACCCAGCACCGTAGAGCTGATCATGGCTGCCAATCAACCCAGATATCTCGTTCAGGCAAATGCCCTTTTGAGTGGCGCTAATCGCCGGAAACCACTGGCCGAGACGCGCAAGGCGAGTTGGCTCAGCTCCGGCTAGCACGGCACGAGCCAGACAATCGGTTGCTGAGCGCACGTAGGGGAGATGGATACGACGCTTTTGCGCCTCTGTCGGTATGGCACTTTCGCTTTGTGCCCAGGCATGCGGGGCAGCGGCGATGACAACGGCTGCTATGAGTGCTCGACCAACCAGCGTCATGACTCTCACCGACAAATCAGAACGCAAGCACTAACAGCGTGGTCTCTACAGTCGAGGGTTGTTAGCCCGCCCCGACAAAATGCTTGAGAGCTATGTCATGATTGCAACGGCTGCTGGCGTCAGCTTCCGTCACACCGTTCGTATGGCTAACCGCGGGCTTATTCCTGGCAGCTTTTAGCGAGCAAGCTGCCCCTCTGTAAAATTCTCGACGATCGGCGCGCCGCCTAGCCAAGCCGTTACGGCGTCTAGCGAACGGAATGGATGCTCGGTCGAGCTGAACGGGCTGGGCAGCCGCTCCGGCGGCCCGTCATCCAGCAGCTCGGCATGCCAGCACCGTTCGTATCCGCTCGCCGTGACCTCGCGAACAACGCTACCGACAATCTGTCCGTCGAGAATGAGATCGAAGCTGCCGGCGGCCAGACGATGCAATTCGTATGTCATGGAGCACCTATGGCGTGGGAGCGTCACCGGGCGCTCATCGTCGCCGGGCTTTGCACGAACAAGCGCGCCAGCGAATTGCCGAACTTCGGCTCGGCCCGGCGCGCGGCAATCTCCCGAATGCGCTGGACGCTGTCGGGCGCGACGAAGAGCTCGGCCAGGGAGGCGTTGTTGCGCCCCAGGTACGCCCGCCGCGCGGCGTCGCCTGCGTTCGCCAGCAGCGAACGGCCGCCGGTCTTCAGCGCCGTCAGCCCCTGCTGCGGCAGCGTCTCGCCGCCGATCTCAGCCCGGTACTGCGTGTTGAAGTCGGTCGGGCTGCCCTGAGGCTTCCGGGTGCCGGTGGCGCGGAAGTTCTCGATGAGATCGACCAACGAGCGCGGAGCGTCCGGGCTGTTTGGCAGGGCCCCGACCACGGCCCCCAGATTCGCTTCCTGCTGATCCGTCCCGGCGATGTCCTTGGCGAACTTCGCCCCGCCGCCCTGGGCCTCGCCGCCGACGAGCCGCGTCATGCTGGCATCGGCCTGGTTGGCGAGACGCTGACGAACCAGCTGCGCGATAGCCTCCGGGTCCAGCGCACCGATGCGGCGCGTGGCGTCGGCCAGTTCGCCCTGGCCGCCGACGTTCAGGTGTGGGCTGCCCGCCGGTGGCAGAAGCGCCCGGCCGGCGGCGTCGGTGGTGGCCGCTTCGGAGATCTGCCCGACCGGCCCGACGCGCTGACCGGCGAGCGCCGTGTCGGCGGCCTGCACACCCATGATGCGCTCCCGCAGCCCGGGCACCTCGCCGAGAATGTCGGCGGAATCGCGCGTGCCGAGCGCCAGCCGATCACCGGACAAGCGGCCCCGGCCGTCGGTGGCCGCGTTCAGCAGCTTCGTGCCGAGGTAGTCCTCGAAGCCGGCCCGGGCCTCCGGCGGCGCGACGCCGTTGAAGATGCGCACCACCGACGGACCGGCGGCCTCGAGCGACGGCGCCACGCGCTCGGCCGGCATCGTGAAGCTGTGGGCGCGCTCGTCATAGTCGATCGCCTTGGACAGGGCCGGCGTCTGGAACGGCTCGAGCGGCCGGCTCGCCGCCGCGAAGTTCTGCGTGGCGGCGGCGTGTTCCGGCACCAAGGCCAACGAGCTGTCGATCTGGTTCTGCACGCGGGTCAGCGCCGCCGCGGTCGGACGGTCGCCATCGCGTACTGCCGCCGTCAGCAGCGCGCCGACCTGGGAGCGCACGTTGCCGAGCCCGGCCACCGTCGTGTCGAGGCCGCCGCCGCTGCTCAGCATGCTGCGCACGTTGCCGAGCACGGACGCGGTGCCGCCCTTGGCGTTCTGCAGCTCGCCGTCGATGAAGCCGGCGATGTTGCGCGGGTCGGCCTGGATCATGCCGGACGCATCCGGGGCCGAGAGTGCTTCGATGCGCGGCGTGCCGGGCGCCGGCTCGACCGGCGCGTAGCCGCCCTCGTCACCGCCGTAGCGATACGTGGTGCGCTGATCCGGCTGGAACGTGCGCGGCTCCAGCGACGAGACGTCGATCTGCGGCTCGGCCTCGCGCGCAGCCCGGTAGTCCTGATCGGCGAGCGCGTTGCGCATGCCCTCGCGCCGCTCGTACGTGCCGCGCAAGCCTTCCTGCAGGCGCGGTCCGACGGAGCCCGCCGTCTCCGGCGTCGCGGTGCGCCATATCGCTTCCTGGAGGGCTGTGCCTTCCGGCGTCGCCATGATCGCGCCGTGCGCCGCGTCCGACGCGCGAGGCCCGAGCGTGGACGGATTGGCGCTCTGCGGTGCGATCGTGTCGAAGGCGTTGTCCGCCGCGGACTTCATCGCCCCGGGCCGCCGCGCCATCATCTCGGACAGCGCGACGCTCTGCGGCGAGCCTTCGACGAAGCGCTGAACGTCGGCCAGCTTCGTGGCGTTGCCTGTTGCCTGCTGGATCGCCTCCGCGCCGGTCAGCGGGTTGCCGATCCGCTGACCTGCCTCTGCGATGCGCTGCGCCTCACCGAATTGCTCCGGCGACACACGTCCGGCCGCCGTGCCGATCACCCTGGCCGGTGCGTTCGCGCGGGAGACCGCCGCGGCCGTGCCGAGCCCGCCCGTGATTGCGGCGACCAAGCGGGCGTATGGCTCGTACGCCGTACCCTTCGTCGCCTGTCCGGCATACTCGGACGCGGCGGCTGGAATGACGGTCTCCGCAAGCTTCCGAACCGGTCCGCCGGGGCCGATGGCGGCGCCCGAAGCGAACTCGGCGAGCGTGTGCGCGTACTGGCCCGGGGCCGTCTGCGGCTTGTAGAGCGGGCCGGTGATCTTCTCGACGAGCCCGTTCACCGTGTCCTGGGACGGCATGAACGGCAGGTTCCGCACCGACTCGGCCGCGTTGGGCAAGCCGACCGCGTCGAGCGCCTTGCCGTAGAGCGCCCCTTCGGCGCGCTGGATCGTGCCGGGCATACCGACGATGCCGGTCACGCCGTTGACTAGGCCGGAGACGATGCTGCCGCCGACGTCGCCCGCATCATCGTACTTCGGCTCGGCAGCCGAAGCGGGTTCGGCGAACTGAGAAAAAGGATTCGGGCGGGTCGGCGCCGCGGGAGCCGGGTCGGCCAGCGCTTCGAAGGGGTTCGCCATCTATCGCGCTCCGAGAATGCCGGCGGCCGCCCCGGCACCGAACATCGCGTCGAAGTCCGAAGCGAGACCCGGGTTTGCCTTGAGGTGGGCGATCTGCCGCGCGTTCGCCGTTGGGTTCGTTTGTGTGCCGAGCGTCGGCCCACCTGCCGCGGTGGCCTCCTGACCCTGCGGAGCGGGCGGAACCGGCGCACCGAGCGCCGGCATGGTCGTCTGGCCGGACGAGGGCCCAGCGCTACCGGCAGCCGGGTCGGACGAGCCGGCCGGCCCGCGCTGCTGACTGAACCGCGAGAACGGCGTTGCCACTGCTGCGATCTGCGCGTCGGCGTCGGCCCGGCTGAGTTCGCCGCGCAGCGCCTTGGCCGCGATATCGCCCACGGCCTGCTTGTACTGCGCGCCACCACGGAGCGTATCCATGATGATCCGATTGCCGCCGGGCTGCGTCAGGATCGATGGGATGCTTTCCAGGAAATTCTGCAGCTCGCGGTCCGACTGCGCACCGGAGCCCGGCACTCGCAGGGCCGGCGCGATGCGCTGCGCAATGGCGTTGGCCGCCGTGAGCTGATCCATCTTCCCGCCGGTCAGCCCGTCGGCGACGTCGTTCAGTCCGATCGCTTTCGCGTACCCGGCGACCTTCAAACGCCCCGCCGTCGTGACCCCGGTCGGGGCATCGGTCAGCAGCTCGCCGAGCGTGTCGACGTCGCTCTGGAAGCCGCGGGCGGCCTGCCCGGCGGTGGCCATGGCACCATAACTTCTCGCAGCCGCCGTATCGGCTTCCGTCTTGAACGGGTCGGAGACGGCGCCGCGGCCCTCGGCTGCGATGGCGCTGTCGTACTCGGCGATGCGGGGATCGTTGGGCGGCAGCGCGGCGCGCTCCGACTGGAGCCGGTTCAGGTTCGACGGAGCCTGCTGCGCGGGCGCGGGCTGCTGCCCGATGGCATCCGAGCCGTAGACCATGCGCGGGCCGTTCGCTGCCGCGATGGTCTCCCGCGGGATGGTACTGAGGAACGCAGCGTCCTGGACCGCCGGCGTTTGGCGGCCGAACACGGCGGCCTTCATCTCGTCCGACGAGAGCGGCTTCGGCACACCTGCAGCTGTGGTGATAACCGGCAGGCCGACCGTGCCCGCGACGTCGACCGGGACGTCCGGTCGGACTTGGCCCGGGTTGAGGGGGCCGAACAGGCTGGCGATCGTTGAGCCGCGCACCGTGTTGGCGTTGCGGGTGTTCTCGCCCGTCTGCTGCAGGTTGGTCTGCTCCACTGCGCGCGTGTTGTCGGCCGTGTTGTTGAAGCGCGATGTCGCGTTGTTCTGGTCGACGGCGTACAGGCTCGTCGTGCCGGTTTGCAGGCCGGCGGCGATGGCCTGCCGATCGAAGTCGGGCGCCTGCGGGTTGGCGAAGAGGTAGGCGAGCCGGCTGGCCTTCTCGCCTTCTGATTTCGCGTGCTGCGCCGCGTACATGTCGGTGCCGCTCGGTGCCGCGAACAGCTTGCCGATGTTCGTCGCCGCCTCGGCCATGGCCGGGTCGTTGTACCCGCCGCCCCCGCCGTAGAACTTGTTCGCTCTGATCGCCATCGTTCGCCTCAGTGCATCGTCGAAGTGGTAGCCGCGGGCCTGAGGCGTTCCAGAGTTCCGCGCTGGCCATGGGCGCGCATCCGGGCCTCCATGCGCTGAAGCAGGAATGCGTTGGTCATCGCGTTGGCGAAGTGAGCGACGCTGTCGAGCCACTGCGCGATGTCGAATTCTGAGGTGTCATCCGGCGCAACGGCTGGGGCGCCGAGGGATCGGATGACTGCAGCAGCGCAACAAAGTCCGACCTCTACTTCAGACCCTTCGATCTCGCTCGCTAGGTGCCGCTGTAGCGGCTCGACCGCCTGAGCGAGCCGCAAGACAGCGAGATCGATCAGATGCTGCGAAGCGCCGGCTCCAAGAAAATGAGTGTGCTCCAGGATGGCGCGCAACGCGTCCCGGACCTGCTCTGCCAACTGCTCCGGCGTTGGGGCGAACGCGAGGTGATCGCCGAGCTCCCGCACGAAGGTGTCGGGGTCGGTGTAGACGCCGGTCAGGTGGTCGGAGTGCGCCGCGTCCATCATCCGAAAATTCCGTCCGGGTCTCGAATCGGCCGCCGCGTCCGAATGCCGACCATCGCTTCGATCTCATCGGATCGGCGGTCGTAGGCGCGGTCTGAGATGGCCTCCAACAGACTGCGAGTGCTCATGTCGTTCTGGAGAATTCGAGCGTAGCCGTCCGCGTCCAAGATCGTGTGCGGCGGCCGGGCGGCCCGCTGGTGGGGGAGCTCTGCCCAGACAATGGTTTGGAGTTCCGCCGCTTCGAGGCCACGGATCAAGTGTGCGCGTGGGTAGTCGCGCAAACACGCCGGCAGCACCGCCTTGGCGATGTTCAGCTGCCGCAGAATCTCGTCGCGGGCGCCCGCGGTCAGCTTAAGGTTTGTCGTGTGGCCGCACCGGGTGGCGATCGAAGCCAAGGCCTCGGCTAGGGCGAATTCGGTCTGCTCGTTGCGGCAGGCCTGGGCGAGTTTTCCACACACCGTCGCGGCGGCATGGCGCAGCGGGTCCGGCGGTGCGACGTAGTCGTCGTCGAAGATGGAGACGTTCCGGTGCATGCCTCATAGTATCGCGTACCGTAGCCTTGGGCCAGAGAAATATGATTTTCGTCAATGACTTAGCCGGAAACCCGGAGTGGTGGTACTAGGGGTTTCAGCGGTATACCAAAGCATACTTGGCCGAAGAAAAGCGGGCCTGAGGTTTTAAGGCGCCGCAAATTTCTCCAGGCGTAGCCGGCGCTTTTCCCGAAAGCGGGGGGAGTACACCCCAGGGTACGGACCCGGGGTGGCGGCCCCCAGTCGGCGGCCTGTCGCCTGTCGAGCGCCAGCCAGCCTGAACCTTGCATGCCGACCTGGGCTATCCCGGGTGACAACGATGCTGGCGCTGCTTCGTCATCTCCGCACTCAGATCCTGTACAAGTTGGTCAGGCTCGACGTTGCTGCCGCCGACCGAGCGGAGGCCGTGGGCGACGCTGTGCGATCCGGGAAGCGATTGGCGCGGGCAGACGTCCGGCTGCGGAAGGTGTGCGGTCTGAGTGTCTGGCCACCTGAACGCGAAGTTCACGACGACGCTGGAAGGCAGCGGAATTCCGCATAGGGCTAAGGGTCGCTGCCGTTGCAAATCGCTGGGAGTTCCGTTACATGACAGTCAACGAGCGTTGAATTTCGTGTAACAGGGTCTGAGATCGATGGCAGAGGGCAAGTTCATCAGCTACCTGCGGGTCTCGACAGCGAAGCAGGGCGCATCCGGCCTTGGCCTCGAAGCACAGCGCCGGGCCGTCGCCGACTACCTGAATGGCGGTCGCTGGAGCGTCATCAGCGAGGTCGTGGAGGTCGAGAGCGGCAAGCGCAACGACCGCCCCAAGCTCGACGATGCCCTGCGCCTCTGCCGCCTGCACGGTGCAACGCTCGTGATCGCCAAGCTCGACCGCCTTTCCCGCGACGCGGCCTTCCTGCTGAATCTGCAAGCCGCCGGTGTTCGGTTCGTAGCGGCCGACATGCCGGAGGCGAACGAGATGGTCGTCGGCATCATGGCAGTGGTGGCGCAGGCCGAGCGCAAGATGATCTCCACCCGCACGAAAGCCGCTCTCCAAGCCGCAAAGGCTCGCGGGACGAAGCTTGGGGGCTTTCGGGCCGGCGCGGCCCTCACGGATGCCGCCAGGGCGAAGGGCGTGGCATCCCGACAGGCCACTGCGGCCGGACGCTCGGCTGACATCGCTCCGATTATCGCCGAGATCCGCGCGAGCGGCGCGGCCTCGCTGCGAGAAATCGCGGCGCAGCTGAACGATCGCAGCATCCCCACGGCTCGAGGCGGCGTCTGGAGCGCCATCCAGGTCCAGCGTGTCATGGCACGCGTCGAGGCCTGAAACGCGAAAGGGGCGCCGATCCGGCGCCCCTCGATCATTGGCAACTGCAGCCGGCCGGTCAGGCCCGCAGGTTCTTCAACCCGAGCTGCTGAGTCGCTGCCACGACCTTGGCGACATAGGCGCTTGGGCCGTCTACCTCGATCGTCGTGAGTTCGGCGTCCTCGTACGTCACGGACCGTATGCTTGGAACGAAGCCGTAGCCTTCGATGCCGAGTGCCAAAATAGCGCCCCTCAGCTTTGAGCCGACCTGCTCTTCCGCCACGACCATGAATTGACGCTCGTCCGGGTCGTCCAGATCTTCGGGGCTCAAGTCAAGCACGATGTAGCCCGGCTGAACAAACCAGGAGAGCGTGGCGGCCCCATCGGGCAGGATTGTGGTCCGAAATTCGAATGTGGGCTTGCGCATAGCGGTGGTCCTCTGACGCCGTGTTCAAACGGCGAGCTGCGATCCGGGGTTTGAACAACCGGCCACCGTCGGCTCCGCGTGCCTTTAGGCTTACGCCCTGGACATACGCTCGCGGACCCCGGAGATGCAGGAGGCGGTGGCTCATTGAGGTGTTCAAACCCTAATAAAAGCATTAATCTCCAAGCGATGGATGTCAAACAAATATACGTCCGTTTTATAACGGACGAAACGGACGGACGAAACGGACGAAACGGACGAAACGTATGTTCTTCAGATAAATGCTTCGGTGTTATACGTGCTAATGCCCATAGTAGGGGCTGGCGCGGAGAAGAGGCATCTTATGAAGCTCGATTTGACGGAGGTGGCGATTGAGCTTCGCTGTCCGAGAGGCTGGATCATGGCTCTCTGGGAATCCGGCCTTTTGCCGTCAGAACAGCCAGATCGCTTTGAGATCGTTTCAGAGGCGCTCGACCGATTTCTTGGAGCTGAGAACAGTTCGGTCCCACCTGGCACCGACTTGCGGCGCATCTATCGCGAAAAGGGTGCAGCGGAACGGGCCGGTGTCGCCTTCATGACCTTAGGCATGCATAGATCTATGGGGTGGATTCACCCTATTAGACCAAAATACAATCTCATTCTTTACCGCGAGATCGATATTATAAGGTACGTAGAATACAAAAAAGACCGCGCAGATATGCGAAGGGACGCAGTAGATTTCAAAACCAAGCAGAAACTGCGCGAGCGGGCCGCCAAAGAGCGTAAAATAAAAGAAAGATTATCAGGTCGTGCGCCACCAGAGCTTGCACTAAAAGTAGGTCGGAACGGGGTTTATTACATCCAAGGCTGGGCGGATGGAGGAAGGGTTTGGATCAACACCAAAACGATATTTCAGGACGAAGCGGCGGCTGCGCTTCTTCAATGGCGCATCGATCGGACAATGCCTGAACTGCCGCCTCCGCGGTACCTGATCGGCAAGCTCAAGCTCTACCCGGACGGCGGTTGGCGGATCTGCTGGTACGAAGCCGGTAAGATGCGAAACCTCAACCTCAAAACAAAGTACCGCGCGGCGGCGAAACGGGCGCATGAGGCCTGGGAGAAGGAACACGGTTGGACCGGAATGTTAGCGCGGCAGGCAGCTGAGCGCGCTGCTGAGAAAGCACGCATCGCCCAGGGGAGGGTAGGCGCCTATCCGAAGATGCCAGCGCCTGCTGCGCCTTCGCTCCGAGCGTGGTCATTCCCAAAGGTCTCGCCGTCACCCTCGTCGTGATCGATCGTCCGGGCTTCGGCCTCAAGCTCGGCGATCCGGGCCTTCGTCGCCAGCATGAAGGCGCTGAGCTCGGCGGCCGACATCTCGTGCAGCTCCTTGGTCTCGGCGCCGGTCTGGCTGGCCTTCCAGAACGGCAGCAGCGTCTTGCTCATGTCGATCAGCTGCTTGGCCGGCGTGTCCGGATCGTCGATTAAGTTCTCCAGGCGGCCGAGCAGCTTTGGCGCCATCCGGTCGAGCCGGTTCGTGACGTCTCGCGACACGGCGAGCTGTATGCCCGGCTTGGCCAAGTTCTGGGAGGCGCGCTGCCGCGGCTGGGCATAGCCCGCCTTCTCGGCCGCATAGGTGGCGTCGCCCGTGGCCGCATATCGTTCCACGAAGACCCGCTCCTGCGGTCCCAACGTACCAGATTTGGTGGGCATATCGGACTAGTCCGCGCTAAAACCACAACATGTTGTTTCGTAGTAGCCTACACAGCCAAACTGTCCGTAGCAAATGCACCGCTCGACCGTCCGTCGATCCATCTTCTTGCCCAAGCGCATCCATCAGCATCGGGCTTAACGCCCTTAAAACCGACGGGGAGGAGGCCGGAGCCATAGGCGGCGGGACGCCAGGCCTCTCCCGTTAGGGACGAAGTTTGCGGGTCCGAGTTTGCGGGAGTTTGCAGATGAACTCGCTACCTCTAAGAAAACCTATATTTTGCAATGGGATAGGAAGGATTTTTGTTTGCGCCAGCAGATAGTTCGCAGGCAGAATGCAGGAAGTTTGCGGCTCCATCCCGCAAACTAGTTTACAGTCAACAATTTCAAGGACTTAGCAAGCACAGCTGCGTAAGTTTGCAGGAGATTGCGGGTTTGCAGAATGAAGTTTGCGGGCGATTTCGGCTCGTCGCTAAGGCCTAAGGAACGCTTGATCGGCCAACGAACACGAGGTTGAGCGTTAGCGCCGGACTGGGTGACATACGCCGACCATTCAATTGTCGGCGAGGAACGCCTCGGCGGTCCGCAAGGCCAGGGCCATAATCGTCAGCGCCGGGTTCGCGGCAAGTGAACTCGGGAATGTCGAGCCGTCACTGATCCAGAGGTTCGGCACGTCGAAACTCCTGCCGAACGGATCGACTACCGCGCTCCTGCCATCCTCGCCCATGCGGCAGGTGCCGATCGTGTGGGCGACGCGTTCCATCACCCAGATGTCCTCGGCACCGGCTTCCTCCCAAAGGCCACGCATGAACCGCGTCGCATGGGCATTCAGACGATGCTCGTTGCTGCCGTAACCGAAGCTGACCCGGGCCTTGCGCAGGCCATGGGCGTCGATCTCGTCGGCGAGCGTCAGTACGTTGGCATCGCAGGGCAGCGTCTCGCCGTTGATGCCGATCCCGGCCACGTGGTTGTAGCGGGCGAGATAGTCGACGAGTTGCTGACCCCATAGGCCGCGACCGCGCGCCACCTGGTTCCCGAATGTCAGCGGCTGGACACCCAGGCTCTGCACGAGATAGCCGCCGGCGAAGTCGGCGTCGGCCGGGCGAATCATGTCCTCGGTGATGAGCGAGGACGGATAGCCCTTATTCGGCCGGGTCTCCTGCGCGAACGTTCCCCAGACCTGCGTCGCCACGTGCCCCATGTAGTTGCGGCCGACCTGATCGCTCGAATTGGCGAGACCGAGGTTCAGCAGCAGGCGCGGCGTCTCCACGGCGCCCGCGCAGAGAAACACGGCGCCGCAGGGCTGACGGACGTTCTGTCCACCCGTTCGGTAGATCACGGCCGCGATCCGTCCGGTCCCGTCCCGTTCCAGTCCGTGGGCAAAACATTCGGAGCGGATCTCTGCGCTGTTGCGGACGGCCAATGGCAGATAGGTCACGTCCATGCTGGTCTTAGCGCCGGTGCGGCAGCCCTGATGGCAATAGCCGCAGTTGATGCAGGCCGGGCGCGCATCGGCACCCGCGGCCGCGAAGTCCCGCGAGACCACGGCGGCGGGCGCGTCGGTGGCACGGATACCTTGCGCCGCACAGGCCTTCGCCATGATCTGCGCCGGTGCGTTGCGCGGCACCGGCGGCAGCGGGTAGCGCCGCTCCGGATCCCAGGGGTAATCCTGGGCACCCGAGGCGCCGATAAAGGCCTCGACCCGCTCGTAGAACGGCAGCAGATCGTCATAGTCGAGGGGCCAGTCGACGCCTTCTCCACTCTCGGTGTGGATCTTCAGGTCGCGCCGATCGGCGCGGGGGATGAAGGCGCCCCAGTGCAGCGTCGAGCCGCCGACGCCAGTGCCGCTGTTGTTCGCGCCGAAGGCTTCGGGCGTCGAGCCGCCGCTCAGGCGCTCGTCGGTCCAGTAAATCTCCGCGGCGAGCGTTTCGTCGAAGGCAAACTCCTTCGGCGTGAAGTTCGGCCCGGCCTCGAGAGCCACGACCTTTAGACCGGCCGCGGCCAGGCGAGCGAGCAGAGGCGAACCGCCGGCACCGGTGCCGATGACGACGGCATCCACCGTGTCGGCCGTCGAATAGCGGCGCATCCCGTCGAGATTCATCGGACAGTCTCCGCCTGCGTCGACCCATCACGGGCGGCGGGTTCCCAGGCCTCCCGCTCACCGAGCCCCACCGCTATGAAGCCGTGCAGAACGAGCTGATCACCGCCCGCACCGATCCCCGAGAAGCCGAGAGCCGCCAGTGTCGCCGGATGCGCGAGGTAGATCTTGACGGCGTCGGCCCGCAGGTCCTCGAACCAGAGGGTCATCGCAGGGCCCGGCAAGACGTCGCTTCCGGAGATCTCTTCTCCGATCGCCGCGATCATCCGGTCCTGTTCGGCGCCGTCGAGTTCGAGGAAGGAACAGCCGGTCGCCGCGCGGGTCGCAGCATCGAGCGTGCGCAGGCCGCGCCGGTAGGCCTCGGCATCCGGCGGCAGCTGAACGTAGCGCCAGCCGTCGCCCATCTCGCTAGCCAGCGCCCGGTCGATGCGCGCCGCGATGTCGATGCGGCCGGGACCGGCTTGGGGAACGATCCGAGCCAGAAGTGCGCGCAGCAGCGCGAAGGCCTGAACGTCGAGGACTTGCGGGTGATAATCCGGATCGTCGGGATCAGCGCGATGCAGCAGGGCGGTGCGCAAGCGTTCGTTCACTCGGTCGGACTGAATCAGCGACCGATAGGCCGGCGGGATCTCGAGCGCAGCGGCAGACGCGGATTCCAGCGTCGACAGGTAGGCAGCGATGTGCTCCGCCACATCATCGGGCCGCTCCAGGGGCAGGAGATGCCCAGCACCGTCCAGGACAACCTGGGTCACGTGGGCGAGGTGCGGCACGGTGTGTTTCGCCTGCGCCTCTGCGCCGAGATCTGCGTCTTCCGATCCCGTCAGGAGCAGTGCCGGCGTGGCGAGGACCCCGATGCGCATGCGCCAGTCCTCGCGGCTGCCAGATCCGAGCCACGCGCACCACGCTGCCCGGTTCAGCCGCAGGACGTCGTCGACCGCGAGGGTGTGAGGGTCCGGCGTCAGGCCCGTGCCGACGTTCTGAGCGACAAACCCTTCGGCCTGCCTGCGGCTTGCTTCGGCACCATCGCGGAACCAGGCGAGCATCTCAGCTCGCTTGTCGTCGGACATTGGCTCGGGGCCAGACGGCGAGCCGGCGATGAGCACCAGCCCGGTGAGTCCTTCGAGCCCGGCCTCACCGTCCTCTGCCCGGCGTGCCAGGGCGAGGGCGACCTTCGCACCCATGCTGTGGCCGGCCAGAGCGAAGCGTATCGGCGCCACGGTGCGAATGCGCGCTGCGACGTGGTCTGCCATCTCCGAAACCGTATAGCCTGCAACTTCGGCGGCATCACCGAACCCGGGCAGGTCGATGGGGATGCAGCGGGTGGCGGGACCGAGGCGGTCAGCGACGCCAGCCCACTCCCGCGCGCTTCCGCCGAGGAAGTGCAGACAGAACAGATCGATCGGCGCGGAGGCAACGTTGTGCATCGCAGCAAAATCGCGCGGTTCGATCGTGGATCAAGCGCCCGCGACACCGACGGCAAAGCCATTCCAAAATAGATCAACAGCGGCGCTTATGGGGCCCGCTCGCAGTCTACCAGTTGCAGTCTTCACCGCATGGCGGCCCTTGCCCGGTCTATAGCTCCAGGCCTGATAAGGTCGCGGCAGCCTGGATAAGAGCTAGATGAGTCAAGCCCTGCGAAAGATTGCCGAGGAAGGCGCCGGTCTTCGGATCGACCATCTCGGAAGATAGGCCGGAAGCGGCAAACGACCGAAATTGTCGTTTCCGGTCAGCCGCTTAGTTCAGGGGCGGCCTATTAGCAGGCCCGCGCGTCGCACTTCGCGGCATCACAACAATTACAATGATTTACGCCCGCTTCCGCCAGTTTAGCGGCCTGTCCGTTGCGCACGGCTTTACGCATGAATTGCGCATGGGGAAAGACCGATGCCTGAGGCGGTGAGCGGGCAGTCGGCCGATCTGACTGCGCTCGCGCAAACTGTCGTTGCGGCGATCGTGGAGCACCCTGACGGCGCCGAGCAGGCCTTGAGGCTCGTCGGGGCAATCGAGGCCAACACGCAGACGCTCGCCGAACGGACCTATGGCGAGTTCAACAGCATGGACGCCTGGAGCGAGGAGCAGCGCCAGGACTACGCCCTACGCGCCATCGTCGGGCGCGTGGTCGAGACGGTGGCGGTCCTCGAACCGTTCGGCCGGCCGGCTCAGGACGCCGCCACGCACCTGATGCGCGAGACGTACTTCGCAAGGCTGGCGGCCGTTGCTCTGAGCGCACGGATCGGGGCTGGAGCACTCCAATGATGCGACAGGGCTCAGTAAAGCTTGAGGCCGCCAAGCACTACTAGTCGAGAAACAAGTAAACGTGTATTCGCCAAACGTCTCGCATGGCTTGCTATTTTGCTGCACGCGTGTTTTCTATAACTTTATCAAATTCATCTACAACGACTAATTTTCGATTTCTGACAGCTATTTTTCTAATTAAATTATGCTTATCTTCAAATAGGCCCACATATTGCAATTCTATAGTAAATCGGATCGATTCTATAAAATTGTCCCCGACGGCGGCATTGGTTTTAGAAGCCTCAATTTCCATTCTTTTAATGTTTGCCACAGACTCTTCAAGCGGCGAAAACAAAAATTCGCATTCGACAGTTCTGTCTTTTTCTACAATATAGTTTAAACAGGCGCCGAAAACTGGCTGGGGAGTTAACAAAAGCCCAGTATCAATATTTATGCTTTTTATCTGCGCGGGAGAGCCGCCAATATTTTTTATATAAACATTAAAAGTCTTTGCTAAGTTGCCTCCGAACTTTTTGTTATTTTCATTCGCACCTAACACATCCAGAACTGGAGCCTTTTCAGATCTAAAAAATTGCTTCTGCTCTTCTCTTGTTTGCGCGGCCTCGCGCCAAGACAGGAATGAGAACAAAGATGAGGCTAAAAAGGCACACGCTGTTGCAATTTGTGCAACATAAGATGCCCGCTCCAGTGGCCCCCAACTCTTCCATTGGTTTAAATCTGGAAGCATTGATTCCCCACTAGGCGGATTTTAGTCGAAATTGTCGCGTTTTGTCGCACCTCAGGTAGTGTGACATCACGTGACCGGGTGTGACGTCGCTCGGACCCGCCAAACCTTACACCACCTAACGCCGTTAGGCCGCGCTATCGCAAGCCTCTCGTAATCGCCGTTCTAGAGACGCCATGGCGATCGTGCTCCCGTTCCCGGCCGCCCGGCGCCGAGGCTTTATCTGCAAGCAGGGTGCCCGCCTCGCCGACTTACCGAGGCGCGAGGCCGAGAAGCATCTCGCCTACCAGCTTCGGCTTCAGCACGAGACGATGGCCCGCAAGGGAATCGACACTGCCGAGATCGAGTGCCAAGTCGGCGCGCTTGAGACGGCCATACGGTGCGAGATCGCCCGCAACCTTGTCACCTACGGCAGCCTCGCCCGGCCTATAGACGACGCCACGGTTCTACAGGTCATCGAGCATCTGCGAGGTGAGGTTCGCGCGCGAGGTAATCAGATCGAGGCGCAGACCGTCCGTCTTCAAGCACTCGACCGTATCGAAAGAGCCACGGGCTCACGCTGCATCACCGACACGGCGACGATGCTCAAGATGGGCCGCGACGCCCTGTACAAGTGGATGAACGCGAACCGCTGGATCTATCGCCGGGCTCGCACCGAAACATGGGTAGCGCACCAAGAACGCGAACGTGCTGGCCTACTGGGGAGCGTGCCCTACCACTACACAGGCCGAGACGGGTCGCCGTGCGTGAAGATGCAGGTGTTAGTCACGCCGAAGGGGCTGGTCCGGCTCGCGAAGTTGCTCGGTGGCCAGATTGACGACCAAGGGACAACGGCGTGACCAACCCCGCTAGTGTAAATCTTAAATGGGCAGAACCAGAATTTGGTCAAAGTCCTGTGCGGTCTTATTCTATGATAAGAAGCAACCACCCCTCATTGTCATTTAAGTCGTTATCATTGGCGGAGAACCAAATACTCCCTGGGCCGCGTATGGTCAATATCTCTCCCTCGTCTCTATAATATTCAATGAAATTACTATCTCTACGTACAACCAGGCATCCTTCTGGCGCTCCAGGTATCGGATAGTTGCCATTACCCGCCGAACTTCCGCCTTTCGCAGAATACCAATTCTTAGTGTCCTTTCTCACATGCGTTAGCCAGACATGATCTGGGTCCACTCGCACTCGGATCGATTCATTTGCCTCTAAATATCTACCGTAATTCTCCGCTGTTCTAGCAAACACTTTTACCTGTTCCACTTGTGTCTCCCTGGTAATCTAATTGCTGGAACGTCTCGGACAAATGACCAGATCATGCCACACTTCAAAAGCTGCACTACAGATCAGGAGTTGGCAAGACGCACAGTAGCTCCCCACCCCGGGGTCGAAAGATCCCAACATAGGAAGGCGGCGACCGCAGTTGGTCGCATTCGCAGAATTTTTTCTGGTGGGGGAAATGACATAGTGCGGAGTACATGCGGAGTTTGCCGCAAGTCTCTGAGGTAGCGACGCTTTCGTCCAATCGCTCCGCAGTCCGCACCTGATCCGCAGCGCGAGGGTGCGGAGTGGCTGGCCGACGACATTAAAAGTAGCGCGGGTGCCCCGGTGCTCCGATTCCTCGACCGGCGAAGCGGGCGGGACACCGAAAGCGCCCAGCTCGGCTTGGCACTCGTGCCGCCGCCCGTGCCGTAGCCTCACTCCTTGGTCGCGCATGCCCGGCCGACGGCGACGATAGCTTGCGTTCCTTGACCGCCAATCTGGGTAGCAGGAGGGAATTGAGCCGCATTTCATCTTCTGCGGCTTATCGGGACCGAGGCTTCGGCAGGCGTGCTTGCCGAAGAGGGGATAGCAACGGACTTAACCGGCTGCGCGCCGACGCCGAGCGCCCGCTCGATGATGAGATCGCTGCCGCGAGCGGCGAGATTGGCCCGCAGCCGATTGAATTCGCCGCACCAGATCACTTCTTGGTCCCGATCGCGTTCCGTGGTGCGCGGTTGCGAAGGCTGGTCCGCGCCGACGACGCGGATCTGCAGGCGGTCAAGGTTCGCTGAAGCGCCGAGCTCCACCCCATAGTCCGCGCTAGCGGGCTTGCGCAGAAAAAGCCGGCCATCCTGCGCCCAAGCGGTGGCCATGCTTTCACGGACTTCGTAGCCGAGCGTAGCGAGGCCGCTCAACACGGCGCGGCGCCGAGCGGATGCAGCTTCGCTTTTCGCTTCACGCTCCGCGATCTCCTCCGCCGCCGCGCAGAGCTTCTCCGCATGCTGGAAGTCGGCAGAATACAACGCTCCCGCGACTTGCTTCGAGAGAGCCTGCGCATCTGCGCTCGCCAGCAGGCCCAACGTCGCGCGCGCGCCGCGCAGGCGATCCGCAACCGCTTCGTGCGCGCGCTGATCCGCCACCCATCTCCCCGCATCGAGGCATAGCGAGTCCGTCAAGACGGCGCGGCGCGTAAAATCGGCTTCCGCGGCGATGCTCGCAGCCCGATCGGCGAACCGCTGCAGCGCTTTCGCCCCGCCGCGCGTCTCAATATCGGCGAGCAACGCATCAAGGCGCGCGTCGCACGGATCGGCGGGCGCCGCCGTCGCCAACCAGGACGCCAGGGACCGCTGCTCGGCGCCGGCGGCCAAACGCTGGGCCAGTTCTCGCTGCCCAGATGCTGGCGACAGAGGGCTAGCGGCGGCGCGCAGCTGCCCGAGCGCGCCATTCATCGCGGCCTCAAGGACGGCGAGCTTCTCCGCGCTCGCGCCGAAAGCGCTGGCCGTCGCTTGGCGAAGGTCTTGATCGACTGCCAGCCCCTGCGCCTCCAGCGCGCGCACCAACGCCCGGGCTCCCTCAGCAAAGCGCCGGCTCCGCGTCCGCGCCTCGGCGGCGGCGCCCGCCGCCGCTTCCCTGATACGATCCTTATGCGTCTGCAGGCCGGCGATGAGCTCCGGCGCGCGCTTCTGCAGCTCCGCCCAACGCTCCGCCGCGAACTGGCTCGCCAGGATCTGCCGCTGGCGCGCGAGCTCCGTCTCCAAATCTGCATCGAGCCGATCGAGCCGCGCGGCGACGCGGCGCAGCGCGTCGATCGCTTCATCTAGCTGCGCCATGTGCTGGCGGCAGATCGCCTCGATTTCCTCGCGCGTGACGATCCGAACGACCTTAGGCCCGCTCATGCGCGCAACCCCATACCCATGGCCTCTTCGACCGCGTGGCGCAGCCGCGCCTCTTCCTCAGCCCGCCGGCCGTACCAGGAAACCGACGAGACCCGATGCAGCCGAGGCACCGAACGGCCGAGCACCGCGGGCCGCCAGATCTCGCGGGCACGGGCGCGGGCGAGCAGCGGATGGCGCGGCGCGTCGCATTCGATGCCGATGCCGAACAAGCCAGTTTCTGGGTGCTCGATCGCGAAATCCAGCCCGAAGGCGTCGCCATCTTGCGCGGCGGGGATCGGCTGGTGGCCCAAGCTGCGGATGAACGCGGCGACAGAGGCCGCGAAGCCGTCCGGTCCGTCGGCGCCGCTGCGCCAGATGCGCCGAGCCTGTTGGCCGAGGCGGCCTTGACTGCTCCGAGCGGCGTCCAGGTCGCCGCGCGATATCTTGGCGGCGTAGTCGAGATAGGCCTGGAGATAATCCCGCGGCGTCGCCGGCGCGCGGCCTGCAGCGAGCCAGTCGGAGACGTCGTTAACCGGCATCGAGGTGATGAGGATGACCTTGTTCCGCGCGCGTGTCACCGCGACGTTCAGGCGCCGCTCGCCGCCGGCCTGCCCGAGGACGCCGAACGAGCGGCGGAACGTGCCCTGATGGTTGCGCCCGAAGGTCGTCGAGAAGATGATGACGTCGCGTTCGTCGCCTTGGACGTTCTCGACGTTCTTGACGAAGAAGCCCATATCTTCGCCGCGCTGCGTGCGGTCGCGCTCGCGGTGCAGCGCCTGTAGGAAGGCCGGATCTTCGTCCGCACGGGCGCGGATCGCGTCTTCGACGCAATCCGCCTGCTTGCGGTTGAAAGTGACCACGCCCACGCTCGGCCGTTGATCGGCGGGCTGCGCCCAAAGCTGCTCTAGGACCGCTACGACGCGCTCTGCTTCAGCGGGATTGGTCTGCTCCTCGTAGACGCCGTCGACCCGCAGCACCTCGATCGGCGCGGCGCGCCGCACTTCGTCGTCAGGATGGCGGGCGGGAACGTTCAGCGTATGATTGTAGAAGGCGGCGTTGGAGTAGCCGATCAGCTCGCGGTAGGCCGAGCGGTAATGGATCTGCAGCGCCGCCACCGGCAAGACGCTGCGGCCGAGCTGCAAGAGGTCTGGACAGCTCTGCACGTCCCGCCGGTTCCACTGGTCCGCGTGCGCGGCGCGCGCCGCATCTGTCGTCTCTTCGATATTGCCGGCGTCCGAATCGTCGTCGTCGCCGTCGATGCGGCTGCTGAAGAAGCTCGAGGGCGGCATCTGCTTCTCATCGCCGGAGATGACGGCGCGGCGCGCCCGGAACAACGCGGGCGTGGCGTGCTCGACCGGCATTTGCGACGCCTCGTCGAAGATCACGACGTCGAACAGGCCAGGCCTGAGCGGCAGCAGGCGGCTCGCGACATCCGGGTTCATGAGCCAGACCGGACGCAGCCGCATCAGGCCCAACTCAGCGCCTTGATCGAGAATCTCGCGCAGCCGGAGCGCGCGGGCTCCTCGCAGCCGCGTGATGGACTCCCAGGCGGTGGCTGTTCCGAGCCGCCCAGCGTCGATGTCGGCGACCAGGAGCTGGCGGTTGAGGGTCCGCATTTCGGCGTCGAGGATCGCCAAAGAGGCCACCTTGCGCGCGATCTCCTCCCGCTCGAATTCAAGCTCCGGCCATTGGGCTTCGAACCGCGTTCTCCAGGCGAGCAGGCTTTCGCGCTGCAGGGTGCGCTGGACGAGGCCCTCGCGGTCGCTCGCCGGCAGAGCGGCGATGGCCGTGGCGTGCGGGCGCAGGCACGCGAACGCCTGCAACGCCTGCGGCGAGAGGACGGCCGCGCGAGCGCGGAAGCGCTGATAGGCGGCCAGCTCCGGCAAGCGCCGCACGATCGCAGCCAACCGATCTTGGTTCGAGGCGTGCGCTTCGATTGCCTTCGCGCATGACGCCATCCAGGCCGGGTCGAACCACGCGGCTAAGGCATTCAGCCGGGCCGCGCTTGCCTGGCGCGCGGCGAGGCGGGCGAAGGCGAGCTCATAGCCGGCTAGCAGGTGGTCCACGGCGGCGCGGGTTCCCATTCTCGCGATCGCTTCGGCTTCGCGGCGGCGCGGCGCGGCGAGGATGGCCGCGGCCGCCGGAGAAACAGACGCCAGCGCGGCGGCCATGGCCCGCACGGCCTGTCGCAGATCATGCAGCGTGGCGGCGGCGTTCGGCTCGCTGGCGCCTAGGGCCTGCTGTAGGGCGCCAACCCTCTGCCGCAGCGGGCGCAACTCACCCTCAAGCGCCAGCGCGGCCGCCAGGCGACGGAAGTCGCCGTCCTCCGCCGCCTGGCCAAGGCCTGCGAGGTAGGCGCGCGTCACCCGGCGGCTGCGCCACCTGCCAAGGCTCAAGCGCTGCATGAAGGTCGCCGCAGGCGTCCCAGCGGCCGCAGCGGCGGCGAAGCGGGCGGCGCGCTTCGGCTCCGGCAGGCCGTTCAGCGCGGTGAATAGCGACGCATCGTGATAGGCCGAATCCAGCGCGCCCAGCGCGCGCTCCAGATTGCCCGCTTCGGCGATCAACGCTTGGCTGCGCGGCGCCAGAGCGCCAGAGGCTTGGAAGAGGTCGAACCATGCTCGCAGATCGGCGCGCGCGGCATCCGGCAGTTCGCGCAGCGCGCCGGCTTGGGCGTTCAGCCACGCCTGATGCGGCTCGACCTCCTCAAGATCGAACATGGGCGCGCCGCGCGCGACGACGTCATCGCGCAGCCGCTCGGCCATGGCGATGGCGGCGAGACCGGCATGCAGGCTCTCGGTGACCGCCGCGTCGACGGCGAAGCCCTGGAGGACGGCGAGCGGACTGTCTTCGTAGTTGGCGTCGAGCCACAGGCGCACCAGCGGCGCGCAAGTCTCGTCAAGCGCCGCCACGCCGCCGCGATCGAGCCGGGCCAACAGCGGCCGCAGCGCCGCGGCGTTGAGGTACGGTCCGGCGGCCTCGACGCCGATCAGCTCGCCGATCAACTCGCGATAGGTGAGGCCGGTTTGCTCGTCCGCCGCATGCAGAGCCTCATGGTACCGATCGACTTCGCGCTCCAAGACCTCGATGCGCGCCGCTTTCTCGCTGCGCGACCGGCGCAGCGC
>NZ_VRVE01000050.1:0-30614 GCF_008040035.1 Methylobacterium sp. WL9 | reverse complement strand
CCACCATCCTGCGCCGGCTCGAGCGCGAGCGCATGGACCTGCGCGCCCTGGTGCGGGCGATGCCGGACCCCGACGCCTTCCTCGCGGCCAAGCGCCAGCGCCTCGACCTCGCCGAAGCCCGGCTCGCCCCAGCTCTTGCCGCCAATGCCCGCGACCACCGTGAGCGGCTGACCCGCCTGAGCGACCGCCTTGCCCGCCGTTCGCCGGCCGTCGCCCTAGCCGATGCCCGCGGCCGTCTCGCCCGAATCGGCGAACGGCCCCGCACGGCCCTGCGCTACGCCATCGAGCGCCGCCGCGACCGCCTCGAAGCGCTGGGCGGCCTCCTCGGCGCGCTGAGCTATCGCGGGGTCCTGGCCCGCGGCTACGTGCTGGTGCGCGACGAGGACGGCGCACCGCTGCGCTCGGCCACCATCGCGGGAATGGCGGCGCGGCTGCACCTCCAATTCGCGGACGGCGCCGTCGTCGCGATCCCCGAATCCGATACAGCGGACGGGGAGGGCCACGCCAAGCGCTCGGCTCGCGGCGGCAAGACCCGCGAGCCGAAGCGGCCGGCGGCGCGCCAGGGCTCATTGTTCTGAAACGCGTCCTCAGCTTACCAGAAAGCCGGGCGCGCCTTGCCGGATACGGCACGCGCCACACCTATCCGCTCGCACCGGCACCGGGCCGGCCGACGAGGACGGTCCCATGAAGCACGGCGCGCGCAACGACATCCCCGCCGAAGTGGTCGCGATCAAGCGCGGCTCGGTGATGGCGCAGGTCGAGGCGAAGCTCGTCGGCACCGACTATCGCATCACCTCGGTGATGACCCTCGACTCTCTCGACGAACTCGACCTCAAGGACGGCGACACCGTCCACGTCATCGCCAAGGCGGTGAACGTGCTGCTGGTGAAGCCGTAGAACGCGCCTCGCATTCCCCTCCCGCGCCGCGGCCGGGTTGACGCCTCGGCCCGCCTTTGCGAACCGCGGCACGGCTCCTGCCTCCGGCGGCGGGACAGGACCCGCTGCGGCAGGAGACGCGTGTGACCACCACGATCGACAGTTCCCAAAAGCTCCACCTCGTCTTCGGCGGTGAACTGGAGAGCCTGGAGGGTGTGAAGTTCAGCGACGTGAAGGGCCTCGACATCGTCGGGATCTTTCCGGATTTTGCCTCGGCCCAGAGCGCATGGCGGTCGAAAGCACAATCCACGGTGGACAGCGCGTTGACGCGCTACTTCATCGTGCATCTGCATCGTCTGCTGGAGCCCTGATTCACCATGCGTCGGGCGAACCCTGTGCAGCGATCCGTAGGCGGCACGACCGATGCGGATGAAGGCATTGTGACGCCCGTGGCGCGCTGGTATCAGCGCCGCCGACCCGCGCCTCGCCCTCCGGGCGGCTCCCGCGACGAGAGACGCTTGGCATGAAATCCTCGATCAAGATCATCGCCGGCAATTCCAGCCGACCGCTGGCCGAGGCGATTGCGGCCTATCTCGAACTGCCGCTGGCGACCTGCATGGTGCGGCGCTTCGCCGACATGGAGATCTTCGTCGAGCTGCAGGAGAACGTCCGCGGCGAGGACGTCTTCATCGTGCAGTCGACGTCGTTCCCGGCGAACGACCACCTGATGGAACTGCTCATCATGATCGATGCGGCGCGGCGCTCCTCCGCGCGCCGCATCACCGCGGTGATCCCGTATTTCGGCTATGCCCGCCAGGACCGGCGCACCTCGGGCCGGACGCCGATCTCGGCCAAGCTCGTCTGCAACCTGATCACCGAGGCCGGCGCCGACCGCGTCCTGACGCTCGACCTCCATGCCGGTCAGATCCAGGGCTTTTTCGATATTCCGACGGACAACCTGTTCGCTGCCCCCGTGATGGTGCGCGACATCAAGGAGCGTCTGGCGCCGGGCGACCGCATGGTGGTCTCGCCCGACGTCGGCGGCGTGGTGCGCGCCCGTGCGCTCGCCAAGCGCATCGACGCCTCGCTCGCCATCGTCGACAAGCGCCGCGAGCGGGCCGGCGAGTCGGAGGTGATGAACATCATCGGCGACGTCGAGGGCCGCTCCTGCATCCTCGTCGACGACATCGTCGATTCCGGCGGCACCCTGGTGAACGCGGCCGAGGCGCTTCTCAATGCCGGCGCCAAGGAGGTCTCGGCCTACATCACGCACGGGGTGCTCTCGGGCGGCGCGGTCTCGCGCATCGCGGCCTCGCGGATGAAAGAGCTGGTCATCACCGACTCGATTCAGCCGACCCAGGCCGTAAAGCTCGCCCGCAACATCCGCGTCGTCTCGATCGCGCCGCTGCTCGGCGAGGCCATCGGGCGCACGGCCACCGAGTCGAGCGTGTCGAGCCTGTTCACTTGAGGGCCGGCAGCGCCCATCCGCCTTGCGTATTTGCCGCGCCGTAGGCCGGGCGTTCCGGTGCGCTGTACGCGCTACATCCAGGCAGGCCGGCCCCGCCAACCGAACAGCCGAACACCGCCGACGATGCAGCGCTCCGACATCATCCTCGGTCTCCACGGCTTGGCCAACAAGCCGCCCAAGGAGGAGAAGCAGCGCTGGTGGAAGGCCGCGATCGGCGAGGGCCTGACGCGCAATTGCGGAGCCGAGCCCTCCGACCTGCCCTTCGAATTCGTCTACTGGGCGGACCTGCGCTACGACACGCCGCTCGCCGAGGACAGAAACCTCGAACCCTATTACGCCGATGCGGGCACCGGACCGTTCCCGACCTCACGGGAGGAGCCCGGCGATGAAAAGAAGCTCGGCGTCACCGACTGGCTCTACCGCAAGATCGAGTGGCTCCAGGACAAGACCGGGCTGACGCCGTTCGACGACGCCCTGATCGAGTACCGCCTCGACGACCTCTGGGGCTACCTGGAGGATGCGGATTTCCGCAAGGCGGCGCGGGACCGCCTGCGGGAAGTGGTCGAGCGCCATGCCGGCTCGCGCATCCTGCTCGCCGCCCATTCCATGGGATCGCTCATCGCCTACGACGTGCTGCGCATGCTCGAACGCGACGGCGTCGCCCTGCGCGTCGAGCACTTCGTCACCCTCGGTGCACCCCTCGGGCTCAGCGACGTCCGCCTGAAGATGCAGGAAGAGCACGGCGAGCTGCGGGTGCCCGAGGGCGTGCGCCGCTGGTCGAACCTCATGGACCGCACCGACCTCGCCACCGTCGGCGAGGATATCGGCGACGCCTACGGGCCGAACGACCGGGGCGTGCGTGCCGACGACATCGCGGTGGTCAACGCCTATCGCCGGCCGAAGGGCGACCTGAACCCGCACAAATCCTACGGCTACCTGCGCACGCCGGCTTTTTCGCACGCCGTCCACGACTTCCTGAACGACGCCGAGGGCGCGTGTGCGGCGGAGATCGCGGCGGCTGTGGGCTGAGCGACACAGGGACGTCACTGCCGGGCCACATCCACACGCGAACCGCCCGGCGCGCATTGACGCACCCGGATGCCGCTGCGACAGGCTGAGCGTGACGGTTCCCGCAAGGGATCAAAAGGGAACGCGGTGAGGGGGTCTTCCCCGATGCCGCGGCTGCCCCCGCAACTGTAAGCGGCGAGTCCTCCATCAACACGTCACTGGGCGTCCGGCCTGGGAAGACGATGAGGGGGCAGCGACCCGCGAGCCAGGAGACCTGCCGTCAGTCGTGGTCACACGCGAAATGCGTCGGGCGGGGTGCCTCGATGGATGCCGGATCATAGGGCGACACGCCGTGTGAAAAGGCCTCGTTCGCGGTGACGTGCCACTGCCGTCGCCCGGACTTTTCGCCATCATGACGACCCATCGAATCCGAACATCCGTCTCGCTGACCGCCCTCGCGCTGGCCCTCGGGCACGGCCCGGCAGCCGCCCAGGAAGCTACACAAGAGGCGCTTGCGCGCCGCACCACCCTCGAAGAGATTTCCGTCGCAGGCGCGCGGCTCGTCGGCACCGGCCTCTCGCCCGACGTCGCCTGGGACCCGAAGGACGTCAGCCTGACCCGCGCCTCGCCGGTCGGCCTCAACCTGAAGACGCCCGACCGCGGCGCCAGCCGCCTCGGCCTGACCCCGCTGGAAACGCCGGCCAGCATCGACGTCATCTCCGGCGAGACGGCACGTACCCGCGGCCAGAACACCGTGACCGAAGCGGTCACCGAGAACGCCACCGGCATCACCACCGTGGCAGCGCCCGGTAACGGCAACGGTGCCTTCACCAGCCGCGGCTTCGCCGGGCCGAACTCGATCCAGCAGCTGTACGACGGCACGCGGCTGTTCGTCGGCGCCGGCACGGTCACCTTCCCGTTCGACACCTGGAACATCGAGCGCATCGAGGTGCTGCGCGGGCCGGCCTCCGTGCTCTACGGCGACGGCGCCATCGGCGGCATCGTCAACGTCGTGACGAAGAAGCCGCTGTTCACGCAGTTCGACGTGGTTCGCATCGGCGGCGGCTCATACGGCACCGCACGGCTGGCGCTGGACTCCACCGGGCCGATCGGCGACGCCGTCGCCTACCGCCTCAACGTCAGCGGCAACCGCTCCAGCGGCTGGATGACGCCCGAAGGCGAGTTCCAGAACCTCGCGGTCTCCGGTGCGCTGACGCTGCAGGCGACGCCGGATCTTTCGTTCACCCTGAGCCACGACCTCGGCTACCAGGAGCCCGCGCGCTACTGGGGCTCGCCAGTGATCGGCAACCGCGTGCCGGACTCGCTACGCTTCAGGAACTACAACGTCCGCGACGCAAAGATCACTTGGGCCGACAACTGGACCCAGCTCAAGACCGAGTGGACGCCGAGCGCGGACATCACCATCCGCAACACCAGCTATCGCCTGCAGAGCCGGCGCCACTGGCTCGACGTGGAGCAGTACAGCTTCAACCGGAACACCGGCCTCGTCGACCGCGGCGACTACCTGGAAATCTATCATAGCCAAGAGCAGGTCGGGAACCGCTTCGACGCGGCCTTCAAGGGCGATCTGTTCGGCTTCCGCAACGAGTTCGTCGCGGGATTCGACGTCAACCACATCGATTTCAAGCACACCAACAACTTCTATTTCGACAAGACCGACAGCGTACCGGTCTTCGGCGGCAATCTCGGCCTTTTTCCGCAGGACGGCCGCGCCATCCCGGCCTACGCCACCGCGACGAACCAGGCCTCGGTCTTCGCCGAGAACCGCCTGATCCTGTCAGAGCAGTTCGCGCTGCTCTCGGGGGTGCGTTACGACGCCTCGCAGCTCGACCGCGAGAACCTCCAGACCGGTGGACGCTTCGGCAAGAGCTTCGGCGGCCTCGGCTACCGCTTCGGCGGCATCTACAACCCGACGCCGGATATCGCGCTCTACGCCCAATACGCCACCGCGACCGATCCCGTCGGCAGCCTGATCTCGCTGAGCCAGTCGCTCGCAGGCTTCGATCTCTCCACCGGTCGGCAGGTCGAGGTCGGCATCAAGGGCCTGAGCTTCGGCGGGTCGCTCGAATGGACGCTCGCCGGCTACCGCATCGTCAAGAACAACCTGATCTCGCAGCTGCCCGGCACCTCGACGGTCTCGGTGCAGGTCGGACAGCAATCGTCCCAGGGCGTCGAGGCGGCCGTCTCGATCCTGTTCCCGGAGGGCTGGCGGGTCGACGCCAACGTCGCGTTGCTGCACGCGCAGTACGACGACTTCAACCAAGTGGTGAACGGCGCCACGGTGTCCTTTGCCGGCCGGCAGCCCATCGACGTGCCGGAGCAGGTCAGCAATCTCTGGCTGAACTGGGCCTTCGCGCCGCGCTGGGAGGCACGGCTCGGCGTGCAGTATGTCGGCGAGACCTTCAACGATTTCGGCAACACCGCACCGCGTCCGGCCTATGCGCTGCTCAATGCCGGGCTCGACTATCAGGTGACGGCGACCTCCCGGCTCAGCCTGCGCGGCTACAACCTCACCGACGAGATCTTTGCGATCAGCGGCAACGCGGTGAACGGGGTCAACACGAACTGGCTGCTCGGCCGTCCCCGCACGTTCGAGGTCGCCTACACCGTGGCCTGGTGAGGATGAGGCTCCTCAAGACCGGCAAGCGCTGGCTGCTGCTCGCCCATCGCTGGCTCGGCATCGTCCTGGGGCTGTTCTTCGCGCTCTGGATCGGCTCGGGGCTGGTGATGCTCTACGTGCCGTTCCCGCGCCTGAGCGAGGCGGAACGGCTCGCCCATCTCACGCCGATCGCCTGGGAGCGAGTCGCCATCGGCCCGGATACGGCACTCGCCGCGACCGGGTTTGCGGAGGCGCCGGCCGGGTTCGGCCTCGAGATGCGGGGCGCCGAGCCGGTCTACCGGATCGCGGCGGCGGACGGGACGCGGGCGACGATCTCCGCAAGTACGGGCGAAAAACTCGGGCCGGTCGGCGCCGACGAGGCGCGCGCCATTGCTGGAGGGCGCGGCAGCGTCGAAACGGTGGCGCGCGACCAATGGACGGTCACGGCCCGCTACGACCGCCTGCGGCCCTTCCACAAGGTCGCGCTCGGCGACGCGGCCGGCACCGAACGCTACGTCTCCGAAACGACCGGCGAACTCGCCCTCGACACGACGCGGTTCGAGCGCGGCTGGAACTGGGTCGGCGCGGTGGTGCACTGGATCTACCCGACGCCGCTGCGGGCGCGGGCCGATCTCTGGCACGACGTCGTCGTCTGGATCTCGGGCATCGCCTGCCTCGGTGCCGTCAGCGGCATGGTTCTCGGGATCTGGCGGCTGCGGCTGAGGCGGCGCTACCCGCATGGCGCGGTGACGCCCTATCGCGGCATGGCGCGCTGGCATCACCTGTTCGGTCTCGCGGGCGGCCTGACGCTCACCAGCTTCATCGTCAGCGGCTGGCTCTCGATGAACCCGAACCGCTGGTTCAGTTCGCCGTCCCCGCCGGCCGGTTGGCTCGCCGCCTATGCCGGGCCGGGCGCCGCCATCGGCCTCGACCCGACCGGTGTACGAAACCTCGCGACGCCCGCCACCGTGGCGATCCGCTTCACGCGCATCGGTGGCCGCTGGCTCGTCCGCGCATCGGCGGCGCAAACAACCCGCGTGGCGCGAGCCGATGGGGCAAGGCTCGACGAGGCCGAGATCGTTCGGGCGGCCACGGGTGCCGTGCCGGCATCCGCCCCGCCGGCCGTCGAGCGTCTGACGGCCTACGACAGATACTGGTACCCGCACCACGACGAGCGGGCGCTGCCGGTGCTGCGTCTGCGCTTCGACGATGCGGCGGCGACCTGGCTCCACATCGATCCCGCGACGGGCGAGATCCTGAACCGCCTCGACCGCTCGGGCCGGGTCAACCGCTGGCTGTTCTCCGCCCTGCACCGCCTCGATCTGCCGGTGCTGATCTTCAACCGGCCGGCCTGGGACGCGGCGCAGTGGATCCTGAACGCGCTCGCGGCGGTGATCGCGCTGACCGGGCTCGTGATCGGCTGGCGGCGGCTGCGGCGGCCGAGGCCGCGCTCCGTGAAACCGGCCGCATGAACGCGATTGCACGCCCCCCCGGCGAGCCTGTATAGGAGGCACTTCCCTTATTCAGCGTGAGACGGGATTCTCCGGACCTCGAGGTTCAGGCCGGAGGCAGCGGTCCTTCGTCCGCGGCACCGTGTTCTTCCGTGCTCGCGCCCATTGCCGGAGCCGACCCGATGTCCCAAGGACCGCTGATGCCGAAGGCCACCGCCGTATGGCTGGTGGAGAACACCTCGCTCGCCTTCGAGCAGATCGCCGATTTCTGCCATCTCCACCCGCTCGAGGTGAAGGGCATCGCCGACGGCGAAGTCGCGGCCGGCATCAAGGGCTTCGATCCGATCACCGCGGGCCAGCTCACCCGCGAAGAGATCGAGAAGGCGCAGAAGTCGCCGAACCACAAGCTCAAGATCGCCGTCTCGAAGGTGAAGCTGCCCGAGGTCAAGCGCACCACCAAGGGTCCGCGCTACACCCCGCTCTCGCGCCGCCAGGACCGCCCGAACGCGATCCTCTGGTTGCTGCGCAATCACGCGGAGCTTAAGGACGCCCAGGTCATCCGGCTCGTCGGCACCACCAAGTCGACGATCCAACAGATCCGCGACCGCAGCCACTGGAATTCCGGTTCGCTGCAGCCCCTGGACCCGGTGACGCTCGGCCTGTGCTCGCAGATCGATCTCGACTTCGAGGTCGGCAAGGCCGCCAAGGACCGTCCCGCCACCGTGCCGGCCGAGAGCGGCCCGACCCTGCTGCCGACAGAGGTCTCCACCGCGCCGAAGGCCGAGGACGAGGAGATCAACGAGAGCGCGGTGTTCGCCAAGCTCAAGGGCATGCAGCGCCCGCACGAGGAAGACGACGAGGACTAGATTTTTCGTGTCTTTCACGGAATCGGACGGGGAGACGGCGTGCCGCTCCCGGTCCGGCATTGTTTTTCAGGGATGAGCGGTCGCCAAAGCCTTCGGGATGCTGGATAGTGCCTGTTCGATCACCGTGATGATCGGGCATCCGAGGGCTGCCCATGGCCGGCACCGAGACCGACACCAAGCCGGCCTCGACACCCCCTCCCGTCGGGACGAGCGGCCCGGCGGCGAACGCGGCGCTCCTGCGGAACGGGGAGGGCGCGTATCGCGGGCCCGTCACGCTCGCCGACTCGCTGATGGTGGAGGCCGGCTGGCCCGCAGCTAATTTCGAGACCACCGGACCGAACCCGCCCTACCTGCATATCGGCCGCAAGCTCTGGGTGACGCTGACCGAGTGCGAACCCTGCTTCTCGTCGGCGCGCCGCGACCGCGGGCTGTTTCGCTCGAAGGTCTCGATCGCCGCGCATCTCGAACGCTACGACGAGCTGATGGTCGACCCGATCGCCTTCGAGGAGTGTTTCGGGCCAGGCGAGGGCACCGAGGCGACGTTTCCGTTCGGCAGCTGGCTCACGATCCGCGACGTCGGCTTCGGCGGCATCGCCCTTTGGGGGCGTCGCAGCGGCGAGGTGATGCTGCCGCTCGAGCCCCTCGCCGTCGCCTCGGCGGTCTGGCTTCGCCGGATGGCCGCGCCGTAGCGCATCCGGCGTCGACACGAAAAATCCCGCCGAGGACGAGCCCGGCGGGAGCGCACCGTGTTTCCGAAGCTTACGGCTTCGGCGTTTCGGCAGCCTTGGCGGCGTTCTCTGCGGATTTCTTGTCCATCGCCGCGGAAAAATCCTCGGGCGACTTGTCGAGGTAGTCCGCCAGCGCGCTCTGGAACTTGTCCCCTTCCTGCGCCGTCGGACATTTCGGTCCCTCGGTCTTCATCCCCTCGCGCAACTGGGCTTCGAGCGGCGCCATCTCCGGCTGCAACGCGGCGACCTTGGCGTCGACGCCCGAGCGCTGCTTGCCCGTGGTGGACACCTCGCACTCCTTCATCGTGCGCTGGAGAATCAAGCCGAAGGCATAGGCCTGGATCCGCGCCGCCGGGGGAATCGCGGGTGCGGCTGCCGGCCCCGGAGGCGGAGCCACGACCGGGGCGGCGGCGACGGGCGCGGGAGCCGCGGGAGCCGGTGCAGCGGCCACCTTGGCCGGGGTCGCATCGCAACGGCGCAAAGCCTCGTAGGCCTGCGGAAATCCCGAGATGTCGAACTCCGCGTCGCCATCCTCGAAACGCAGGGTGATCGTCTTGGCCGAGAGCAGATCGGGCACGATGGTGTCCGGGAACGGCGCGGTCAGCGTCTCGGCATTGCCGGCCCAACTCACCCCCTTCTTGAGGATCTTCTTGCCGGCCAGCAGCGTCGCCTTGACCGTCTCGCCCTTGTCCCAGCTCCAGGGCTGGTAGACGAGGGCGAGGGCGGAGTTCGACCCGTCGAGCGCAAAGACGATGCCGTTGATGGCGTTGTTGTCCTCTTTGTCCTTGTAGGTCTTGCTGATCAGGCAGGGATTGGCGCTGGTGTCGCCAACCGTGCGCTCGACCTCCCAGTCCTTGACCATCTCGAAGGGTTCGCGCTCGGCTGCATGGGACGGCGCGACCGCAAGGGCGGGGAGAAGGCCGGCAGTGAGCACCGCCGCGCGCAGGAATGACGTCATCGTCCGCTCTCGGAAAAGATTCGCCCTCGCCGGTGCGGGATGCAGAGGCTGAATGCGCTGCCCAGCGTTAGCGCGAACCCATGCCGCTGCACAGGATTCGGGGGCGGTATTTTCGAGTGCTCGGTAAACACCGCAGGGCCCGAACGCAGTTCTTCAATCCGGAATTGCCTTACCGGCCGCCAAGACAGTCTCGGACGGATATGGCACCGGTGCCGACTCTGAAAATCCGCAGGCGAAGAGCCCGGCCGCCATGTGCGCGTGCGGCGGCGCCGCGATCCGGATCGGAGGCCTTTTCGGGTAGAGCGGAAGTCCAAGCGAACGGGCGTGGAGCTGCAGGCCGGGTCCGCCCTGGCGCGGTGCGGTGCCGTAGATCGTGTCGCCCCGGATCGGCCAGCCCATCGCCGCGCAGTGGACGCGGAGTTGATGCGTACGCCCGGTCTCGGGCGACAGTTCGAGCCAGGCGCCGGCGCCGTCCGGGCTGCGGCCGAGCACGCGCCAGCGGGTCAGCGCCGGATCGCCGGCCGGGTCCGGCTTCATCCACCAGGAGCGCGGATCCTCGGAGCGCTTGGCCAACGCGAGGTCGATGACGCCGCTCTCGTCCTGCGGGGCGCCCTCCACGATCGACCAGTAGGTTTTTTCGACACGTCCGTCCGCAAACAGCTTGTTGAGCCGCGCCAGCGCCTTCGGATGCCGCCCGAGAACGAGGCAGCCCGAAGTATCGCGATCGAGCCGGTGCGCCGCCTGCGGCCGGCGCGGCAGGCCGAAGCGCAGGTCGTCGAGGCGATCCGTCAGCGTAGGACCGCCCTTCGGCCCGGGATGGACGGGCAGACCCGCGGGCTTGTCGATGACGAGCATCAGGGCATCGCGGTAGAGGAGGGGGACGCCTATGTCAGTCGGGATCATGGAGCCCGGCTAGAGCCCAGGGCCGGCGGGAGCAAGTACGGATGAGTCGAGACGAGAAGCCGGGCTGGTTCGGCCGCCTGTTCGGGCGCAAGGGCGAGACGGCGGAGCCGGAAACCGAGGATCGCGTCGAGACGCCCGAGGCGGCCTCGCCGGCCTCCGACTCCGAAGGGCAACTCGACTTCGCCACAGGTGCCGACGCCGTCGCCCAGGTGCCGATGCCGGCGAGCGAGCCCTCGGCCGACGACGCGGACAAGAATCAGGTCCCCGACGAAATCGAGGGGGCCGACCTGCAGCCCGGCCTGGAGCCGAACGCGTCGGCGTCCCCCGCCGCGCTCGACCTGACGCCTGTCGCCATACCGGACACGACCGAAGCCGAGGCGCCCGAGCAGAAGCGCGGCTGGTGGACCCGCCTCACCTCCGGGATGAAGCGGACGTCGTCGGCCCTCTCCGACCGCGTCACCGGGCTCTTCACCAAGCGCAAGCTCGACGCGGATACGCTCGAAGAGCTCGAAGACGCGCTGATCCAGGCCGATTTCGGCGTCGAGACCGCCATGCGGATCTCGGAGGCCGTGGGCAAGGGCCGCTACGAGAAGGGTATCTTGCCGGACGAGGTGCGGTCGATCCTCGCCGCCGAGGTCGAGGCTGCGCTTGAGCCGGTGGCCAAGCCCCTCGTCATCGACACGGCGAAGAAGCCGTTCGTGATCCTGATGGTCGGCGTCAACGGCGCCGGCAAGACCACGACCATCGGCAAGCTCTCCTTGAAGCTGAAGGCCCAGGGCCACAGCGTGATGCTCGCCGCCGGCGACACGTTTCGCGCGGCCGCGATCGAGCAGCTCAAGGTCTGGGGCGACCGCACCGGCACGGCGGTGGTCAGCGGCGCACAGGGCGCGGATGCGGCGGGGCTCGCCTTCGACGCGCTCAAGCGCGCCACCGCCGAGGGCACCGACGTCCTGCTGATCGACACTGCCGGCCGGCTCCAGAACAAGACCGGGCTGATGGCCGAGCTCGAGAAGATCGTGCGCGTGATCCGCAAACACGACCCGGAGGCCCCGCACGCCGCGCTCCTCGTGCTCGATGCTACGGTCGGCCAGAACGCGCTGAGCCAGGTCGAGCTGTTCGCCCAAGCCGCGCCGATCAGCGGCCTCGTGATGACCAAGCTCGACGGCACGGCCCGCGGCGGCATCCTGGTGGCGCTCGCGGCCAAGTTCGGCCTGCCGGTGCACTTCATCGGCGTCGGCGAGGGCGTGGAGGACCTGGAGCCGTTCGCGGCCCGGGACTTTGCGCGGGCGATCGCGGGGTTGGAAAAGGATTAGGGGAGGGCGGAGGCGACGTCGGTCTTGGAGAAGTCATTGCCCTTAAAGAGAAGCGGTGCGTTCAGCCTCTTGGCAAGCGCGTAGGAGAAGCAGTCGCCAAAGTTCAACCCGGCCGGGTGGCGGCCTTTACCAAAGCGGACGAAGGCGTCGGCGGCGATTTGCGCCATTCTTTGATCCACGGAGACGACTTCGATTGATCGATCCGTCAGCCAGCGATCGAAATCGGTGATGCTGCCGAAACGAGACAGCAGCACGATGGAGCATTCGAGGTAGGTCCCAGCGCTGATCGCAAACCGATCCGGCTTGGCGAGCACCGCCGAGAATGCAGCGGCGTCCGGTTCGGCAAACGAGATTGCGACGACGGCCGAGCTGTCGACGACGATCAAGTGGGCAATCCGTTCTCGTCGTATCCCAGGATTTCGTCCGGTGTACGCGGATCGGTGATGGGCCGTGCGTTCAGGCGCAGGCGAAACTCCTCGTCGATCCTGAGGCCTTCCGCGATCCGGCGGGCTCGATCTTCGTCGAGCCGCACCCGCTCCATGCGGAGCGCACCGAGCAGCACGTCCTCGCGTGGGAGGCCGGTGCTCGTTTCGAGCTCCGTCAGCAGGGCCTCGATCTCGTCGTGCTCGAACCGGACGGTCATGGTTGGCCTCTCGTCGCTGCCGCGCGTCGTGCGCCACGTCGCTAGGAATGCCGTGCCACCTGTCTTACATGCCGGCGGGCGAACACGCCACGATCGGCCCCGCGCACAGGCACATCTCCTTGGCCATCACCGTCGAACCCGTTCCCCCGCGCCGCCATCTGCCGCCGCTGCTCAAGCTGGTGCTGGAGATCGGGCCGCTGATGATCTTCTTCTTCGGCAACGCCTATGCCGAGCGCTTCGGGGTCGCCCCCGACCAGAAGCTGTTCGTGGCGACCGGGGTGTTCATCGTGGCCACCGTGATCGCGCTCGGCGTGCATTACGCGCTGATCCGGCGCCTGCCGATCATGCCGCTGGTCTCGGGTGTGGTCGTCGTGGTGTTCGGTGGCCTGACGCTGGCGCTGCAGGACAAGACCTTCATCATGATGAAGCCGACCATCGTGAACAGTTTGTTTGGCTTAGTGCTCCTCGGGGGCCTCGCGTTTCACAAGTCGCTGCTGTCGGTGGTGCTGGATTCGGTGTTCGCCTTGACCGAAGAGGGCTGGCGCAAGCTGACCTTCCGCTGGGGGCTGTTCTTCCTCGTCCTGGCCGTGCTGAACGAAGTGGTCTGGCGAACGCAGACGGAAGATTTCTGGGTCAGCTTCAAGGTGTTTGGGATCATGCCGCTGACGGTCGTCTTCGCGCTCGCGCAGACGCCGCTGCTGATGCGCTACGAGCGCAAGGACGCGGCGAAAGCGTGAAGCGTCAGTTCGCCGCCGCGACCGTCGCCGCCGCCCGCAGCTTCGTCAGAACGGCGGAGTAGTTCTCCGGCGTGACGATGCCGACCAGCTTGTCGCGGATGGTGCCGTCGGGGCCGATGATGAAGCTTTCCGGCACGCCGTAGACGCCGAAATCGATTCCGACCCGGCCGGTCGTGTCCGAGCCGACGGCCGCATACGGCACGCCGTTACGCTCCAGGAATCGCCGTCCGGCCGCAGGCGTGTCCTTGTAGTCGATGCCGACGACGCGGATGTCGGGCTCGCGCGCCATCCGCATCAGCATCGGATGCTCGATCTGGCAGGGCGCGCACCAGGACGCGTAGAAGTTCACGAGCGTCACTTTGCCCTTGAAGTCCGCGCTCGATAGGCCCGGCACCGGCCTGCCCTCGGCCGTCAGCTCGGCCACCGGCGGCAGCTGGAAAGCCGGAGCCGGCTTGCCGATCATCACGGTGGGGATCGCAGCCGGATCGGCGCCCGAGCGCAAGCGCATGTAGAACACCACGGCGAGCACCACGAACGTGACCAAGGGCAGGATCACCAGCAGCGAGCGGCGCACTGGCGGCGCAGTGTCCGCGCCCGTCTCGCTCACGAGCGTCGCTCCCCGGTTCGAGCCTCGAAGACGGCGAGGGCCCGTTTCTGAGCGCGCTGGTCGAGCAGCGCGGCGGCGACGAGGCCGCCGACCACCAAAGCGGTGAAAGCGTAGGCGCCGACGATGAAGCCGGCATGCGGTCCGAGATCCATCATGGCTGTCCTCAGGCGCCCTGGCCGACGGGCATGGAGCGCGCGGGCTTCACCATCGCGACGGAGGCGGCGCCCGAATCGAGCCGCTCGGCTTCCCGGATGGTCAGCACCCTGACGCGGCGACGAAAAATCTCGGTGCGCATGGCGTAGAGATGCAGCGTCACGCCGAGCAGGGTGAAGGCAAAAATCATCTCGAGCAGCGGGTAGAGCATCGAGGGGTCGATGGCCGAGCCGCCCATGCGCATGATCGAGGCTGGCTGGTGCAGCGTGGACCACCAGTTCACCGAGAACTTGATGATCGGCAGGTTCACCGCGCCGACGAGGGTCAGGATCGCGATGGCGCGGGCCGCCCTGTTCGGGTCCTCGATGGTCCGCCAAAGGGCGATGATGCCGCAATAGATCAGGAACAGCACCAGCATCGAGGTCAGGCGCGCGTCCCAGACCCAGTAGGTGCCCCACATCGGCTTGCCCCAGAGCGAGCCTGTGACGAGGCAGATCAGGGTGAAGGCGGCGCCGATCGGTGCGGCGGCCCGCTGCGCCACGTCGGCCAGGGGATGGCGCCACACCAGTGTGCCGATCGCCGACAGCGTCATCGCCCCGTAGAAGAACACCCCGAGCCAGGCCGCCGGGACGTGGATGTACATGATCCGCACCGTCTCTCCCTGCTGATAGTCGGGCGGGACGACGAACCAGGTGAGATACAGGCCGACAGCCAGCAGCGCGGCCGAAAGCCCGGCGAGCCAGGACATCGCAGGCCCCGTCCATCGCAAGAAGTGCCCGGGATGGGCGAGGCGGTTCCAGAGAGCGGTCCACATGCCTCGCTGTTTACCGGACTGTGCGGTGCAGCGGCAATGCGAAGGATCGGCGCGGGAGCACCAAGACCGCTCCCGCGCCGATCACGTCCGAGCGATCACGCAGCAGCGATCACACCTGTCCGTGTACGAGGTCGTGGATGAAGCCGAGTTTCTTCATCACATCCGGGGCCAGCACGAACGGATAGAGGTCGCGCTCGCCCATGGCACGGCTGACGCTGTTCATGGCGAAGACGAAGGGCAGCCAGGCGTCGATGACCTGCTGGGCCGATGCGGCCGCGTAGGGATCGAAATCGATCCGGGTCGCGAAGTCGCCCCGCGCGTCGAGCAGCGGCTGTACCTGCATGCCGAAGGCCGAGGCCATCTCCAGGGTGTCGACGATGTGCAGGTAATGCGCCCAGGTCTCGGCGAAATCCTCCCAGGGGTGGGTGGTGGCGTATGAGGAGACGAAGTGCTCCTGCCAGTCGGACGGCGCGCCGTTCTCGTAGTGGCGCTTCAGCGCCTCGCCGTAATCCTGCGAATCGTCGCCGAAGATCGCGCGGCAGGCCTCGAGCTTGCCGGCATCGCGCACCAGCAGGTCCCAGTAATGGTGGCCGACCTCGTGGCGGAAATGGCCGAGCAGGGTGCGGTAGGGCTCGCCCATCTGGCTGCGGCGCTTGGCCCGCTCGGCGTCGTCGGCCTCGATCAGCGCGATGGTGATGACGCCGTTCTCATGGCCCGTCATCACCTTCGGTCCGCCCCCGGGCGGCGGCTCGGCGAGGAAGTTGAAGACGAGGCCGTGCTCGGGATCGTCCGCTCGCGTCGTCAGCGGCAGGTTCCAGCGCATCAGAGCGTAGAACAGGCGGTGCTTGGCGAGTTCCATGTCGCGCCAGCGGGTGAGGTTCTTCTCCTCCGTCAGGTCCGGCACGGTACCGTTATGGCGGCAGGCGACGCAGAAGGCGTCGGTCGAGCCCGGCGGTACCAGCCAGTTGCAGGCGTCATGCGCCGCATTGGTGCAAAAGAAGCTCGGCCGCTGCGGCGCGGCCAGCGGGCTCCAGGTGTCGTTGCCGGCCGGCTGCAGCGCCGAGAGGGTGCCGGTCTCCGGCAGGTAGGCGAGCCGATGGCCGCAGCGGCCGCAGGTCCGATTCTCGAAATAGACGATGTTGCCGCAGGACTGGCACTGGAACAGCTTCATGGGGAGTCTCGCACGGATGGCCGCCTTGGCCGTCATTCATCCCCGCATCAATGCCGGACGGGCGCGGACGTTCACCGAAAAAGCCGAACGGAATCAGGATTTTGCGTCGGGAGCCGGGGAACCGCCCGAATTGCTCAAGCGATGGGCAGCCGGCCGTGCATTTCGGCCCTACGGGCTGAACTCCGGCAGGACGACCGCGTTGGAACAGTGTCGCCACATCCTGCCCGGACGGCACCCGACCATGACCGTGCAAAGCCTTCTCTGCATTCTGGTTCTGGCACCGCTCGTGCCGACGCTCGCCTCGGCCGAGACCGCGCCGGATCGCACCGGGACCGGCGGCGGCCCGCGTTCGACGATCACGGCTCCGTACACGACCGCGACCGGCGTCACCAAGCCGCCGGGCGCCGAGGAGGGGCCGGCGACCCCGGCCGAACGGCGCGACCTGCAGCGGATCGAGCGCGAGAACGACAGGATCGACAGTGGCATCTGCGACGGCTGCCGCAAGTAGGTTTTCAAGGTCGATCAGCGGACGGAGACGATCCTGTATTTTCTGATGACGATCCTGACGTCAGTGCTGGCGGTGTTCGGCATCCGCGGGCCGCTCGAAGAGAGCACCTATCGGGTGACACGCACACTCGACCGCGGCGTCGAGATTCGCGTCTACGCGGCGCGCTCGGCCGTCGAGACCGGAATGGTGAGGGAGGGCGACAGCGACGCCTTCCGCCGTCTCTTCGCCTACATTTCCGGCAGCAACCGCAACGGTACGCGCATCGCCATGACCGTGCCCGTCGAGGCGACCGGCCAGCGCATCGCCATGACGGTGCCGGTGGAGCAGGACGCGGCCCACATGCGCTTCTTCCTGCCGACCGACCTGACGGGCGATCCGCCGGCGCCGACTGATCCGAAAGTCGGCCTCGTCACCGTGCCCGAGCAGCGTCTCGCCGTGCTGCGCTTCACCGGCCGGGCGACAGAGCGGGCGCGAAAGAAGCAGACGGTGCGGCTCCTCAAGGTACTCGCGGAGGCGGGCATCGCGGCGGAGGGTGCGCCCTTCTTCATGGGCTACGACCCGCCGTTCACGATTCCCTTGCTGCGGCGCAACGAGGTTGCGATCCGGCTTCCTGCCGCGTGAACGTCGTCAGGCGCGCCGCACAGCCGCCGCGTCGAGGCTCTTCACGAAGGCGGAGGTGACGCTGCGGAGCACTTCGACCTGCTCGCGCACGGCCGTGGTTGAGGCCTGGACCTCGCCCGCCACCGTGGTGGTGGTGCCGAGCACCAGCGAGACCGCGCCAACATGCTCGGCAGCCGAGCCGGCCTCCCGCACGGTGGCGTGGACGTTCGCGTCCATACTCGCCATCGCCTCGCGCTGGCGCGCGACGGCGTCGACGATGGCGCCCGTCGCCCGCTCGATGTCGGCGATACGGCCGGCGAAGGCGTGCATGAAGGCGACCGATTGCTCGGTGGCGCTCTCGACGTCACGGATCTGCGCCGCGATCTCCTCGGTGGAGCGGGCGGTCTGGCCGGCGAGGTTCTTCACCTCCGCCGCGACCACGGCGAAGCCTCGGCCGGCCACGCCGGCGCGGGCAGCCTCGATCGTCGCGTTGAGGGCGAGCAGGTTGGTCTGTTCGGCGACGGAGCGGATCGTCGTGATGACCGAGCCGATGCGCTCGACGGAATGCGTCAGCTTGCCGACGGTCTCTTCCGTGCGGCGAGCCTCGTCGGTGGCCGCGCGCGTCACGGCGCCGGTCTCGTCGAGATGGCGGCCGATCTCGTCGGCGGCGTGGGTGAGGTTGCGGCAGGTCTCGGCGATCTCGCGGATGGTCTCGCCGGCCCGGACGGAACTGTCCGTGGCGCGGCCGGCATCGCGGGTGGTGCGGTCGGCGAAGCGGCCGAGGCCGGCGGCGCTGTCGTCCATCGCACCGAGCGCACCCTCGATGGTCTCGACGACGCCCGCGACCGAGCCGCGGAATTCGCGGACCTGCTCCTGGAGAACCCGGTTGCGCTCGGCTTCGCGCCCGGCGCTGTCGAGGGCCCGGGCCTTCAGCGCCTCGGCCTCGTCGAGGTCGCTTTCGCTGCGCCGGAGCGCGTCGCTCGCGGCGACGCCCATCTGCAGACGCACCACCAGCCAGACCAGCACGGCCGTCTGCGCGACGAGGATCGCCGCGTGCAGCATCACCCTGTCGATGCCGCCACCATCGGGGAAGACGAGGCTCGGCAGCGCGAGCGAGAGGCCGAGATGGTGCACGGCGACGATGCCGGCATAGGCGAGCAGCGCCCGCCAATCGAGCCAGGCTGCGACCACCGCGAGGCAAGCGAAGAAGTACATGTGCAGGTCGATCTGCAAGGCGCGGCCGGTGCCGTCCTGCTTGAATATCGCCACCAGGATCGCGATGAGACCGGCGAGCGCCATGCTCGACAGGATGCGGGCGGGCGCTCCCGTGAGATCGCGGCGCGCGAACAGCGTCGGCGGGACGACCAGGGCGAGACCGACGAGCGCGACGAGGGCAGTGGAATAGACGTCGCGCCAGGCATTGGCCGCGAGGATGATCGCGAGGTTGAGCCAGAGGAAGCCGATCAGGGCCTTGCCCGAACTCGCACGGAGCCGGTCGAGGGTCGAACTCTGCATCTGGGTCTCGCTCAAACCGGAGCCGCGTTCAGGCATCCCGGCACCCGGGACGCGTCGAAGGTGATCCAGGCGCCCGCCCGCCGCAGTTTTCCGGCGAAATCCGCCCCGTCCGAGATCGCCACCGCGACCCAGGGCAGGGGCGTGCCGCGCAGCAATGCTCCCCCCGCCTGCGCCACCACGCTCGCCGTCTCGGCGGGCGACGACCAGGGCGACGCGATCACGAGAACCGGCCGCCCGGCCTGCGGAGCGGCCAGGAGCAGGAGAGGGAGCGCGACGCTGAGCATCGCCGTGGGGAGGACAACGAGAAGGCGCATCGGATGGCGGCAACAATCGCCGACAATCTCTAAACCGCCGCTTAACGTTAAGCCGTTTGGATACTGTATTCCACGCTGAGCGCGGTTAGTCCGACCAGCGCAGGGCGGCCGCCGCCGCCAACGTGCCGACCACGGCAGCGATCAGGCTCAGTGCGCCGAGGATGATCAGCGGCGTGGCGAACGGCACCGTGCCGCCGAGGGCTGAATCCACGGCCGAGACCCCGAAGATCAGCGTCGGGATCATCAGCGGCAGCACCACGATCGCCAGGATCAGTCCGCCCCGGCGGATCGAGGCGGTGAGCGCCGCGCCGACGGCGCCGATGAAGGTCAGGGCCGGCGTACCGACCAGCAGGGTCAGCGCCGTCGCGCCCATCGCCGTCGGCGAGAGCGCCACAAGCAGGCCGAACAGCGGCGAGGCCAGCGCCAGCGGCAGCCCCGTGGTCAGCCAATGGGCGAGCACCTTGGCCAGCACCACCAGTTCCAGCGGGGCAGGGGAGGCGGTCATCAGGTCGAGGGAGCCGTCCTCCTCGTCGGCCTGAAAAATCCGGTCGAGGCCGATCAGCGTCGCCAGCACCGCCGAGAGCCAGAGGATCGCCGGGCCGATCCGCGAGAGCAGGTTCAGATCCGGCCCGAGCGCGAACGGCACCAGCGCCACGATCATCAGAAAGAACACCAGCGACAGCGCCCCCGACCCGCCGACGCGGGAGGCGAGGACGAGATCGCGCCGGACGAGCGCTACCAGCACGCGGATCATGCCCAGGCCTCCGCCTCGGCTGCATCCTCGGTGGCGGCCGGCGGCCCGATGCGGAGTTCGCGGGCGTCGTCGAGGCCGATCGGCATGTGGGTCGCGGCGACGACGAGGCCGCCGTCCTCGCGATGCCGGGCCATCAGCCCGGCGAGCACGCCCTGCGAGGCGGTATCCAGTGCCGCCGTCGGCTCGTCGAGCAGCCAGAGCGGACGCCGGCAGACCAGCAGGCGCGCCAGCGCCACCCGTCTTCTTTGCCCGGCGGAGAGGTAGCCGACGGGCAAGTTCAGGGCGTGGGCGAGGCCCATCGCTTCCATGGCTTCCCGCGGAGACGCCGTCGGCGCGCCGAGGATATCGCGGGCGAAGGTGAGGTTTTCCTCCGCCGTCAGCGCAGCCTTCAGCCCGTCGCGATGGCCGACCACGTGCAGGCACTCCGCCAGCGTCGCCTCGCCGGCCTCCTCGACGCGAATCGTGCCGGCATCGGGTTTCAGGCGGCCGGCGAGCATGGAGAGCAGGCTCGACTTGCCCGCACCGTTGCGCCCGGTGACCATAAGCGCCTCGCCGGCCTCCAGCGCGAAGCCGAGCCCGGAGAAGATGCGGCGCCCGGAGCGACGGCAGGCGAGGTTTTCGACGATCAGCCGCACGGGTGTCCTGTCTGCTCCGGTCGCGCGCCGGCGGACCAAATCGGCCGGCACCCACCACGCCCCTCATACCGAGGTGCCACGTTAGCGGCCTCGAAGTACCCCGCAGCGGCGATCCAAGCCACCAGCGCCATTTGGGAAAAGCGTTCAGGGATGTTTCGAGCTGCTTCGCAGCACCTCAACATGAGGATTGTCGTGGATGCCAGACGGGGCAGCGCCAACGGCAAGCCCGTTTCAGCCGGTCGTTCCACCGTCGGCGTCGAGACCATAGCGCTTCAACAGTTCGGCGAGGTCAATCGTCTCGCCACCTTGCCTGCCTGCAGCTAACCGCGCTTCGACCAGTGCCGCATCCTCGAAATCCTTAAGGTAATCGAGGATCGCCTCGCGCACATGCCCGTCCCTGGTGCGGCCGGTCTTTCGGCACACGGTGTCGAGGCGACGCTCGATCTCGGGAGGCAAGTTCACGGCGGGCATGGTGGTCTCCGGATGCCGCTGAATACGCACAGGCCGCCCCGAAAGCGACACCTGCGCCCGCCTGTCACCATCACCCCGTAGCGGCAAGTTTCGAACTGTTCTATACGGCGCGCAGGCTGCGCCGCGCGACCTCCAGGGCGTTCAAATCGCCCCTCGCGCACCACCCTGCCCGGGCACCCCCGGGGCGGCGCGCGCTCTTTGGAGCGTTTCCAGCCGAACACCGCTCGTGGCGCAGGTTATGCCTGCGCGTGTTCGACAACCGCCAAGCAAGGGTTCCGATCGCCGTGGCATCGCTCGACAGCTTCAACGCCCGCCAGACGCTTCAAGCCGGGGGCAAGACCTACACCTACTACTCGATCCCAGAGGCCCAGAAGAACGGTTTGGCCGATTCCGCGGCGCTGCCCTTCTCGATGAAGGTGATCCTCGAGAACCTGCTGCGCTTCGAGGACGACCGTTCGGTCAAGAAGGCCGACATCGAGGCGGCCGTCGCCTGGGTCGACAACAAGGGCAAGGTCGAGACCGAGATCGCCTTCCGCCCCTCCCGGGTGCTGATGCAGGACTTCACCGGCGTGCCCGCCGTCGTGGATCTCGCCGCCATGCGCGACGCCATGGTAGCCCTCGGTGGAGACCCCCAAAAAATCAATCCGCTGGTGCCGGTGGATCTCGTCATCGACCACTCGGTGATCGTCGACGAGTTCGGCACCCCGAAAGCGCTCGGCGACAACGTCGCCCTCGAATACCAGCGCAACGGCGAGCGCTACACCTTCCTCAAATGGGGCCAGACCGCCTTCGACAACTTCTCGGTGGTCCCGCCCGGCACCGGCATCTGCCATCAGGTGAACCTCGAATACCTGTCGCAGACCGTCTGGACCAAATCCGAGGACGGCTCGGACATCGCCTATCCGGACAGCCTCGTCGGCACCGACTCGCACACCACCATGGTCAACGGTCTCGCCGTGCTCGGCTGGGGCGTCGGCGGCATCGAGGCGGAAGCCGCCATGCTCGGCCAGCCGCTCTCGATGCTGATTCCGGAAGTCGTCGGCTTCAAGCTGTCGGGCAAGCTGCCGGAGGGTACGACCGCGACCGACCTCGTGCTCACCGTGACGCAGATGCTGCGCAAGAAGGGCGTGGTGGGCAAGTTCGTGGAATTCTACGGTCCCGGCCTCGACGACATGGCGGTGGCCGACCGGGCGACGATCTCGAACATGGCGCCCGAATACGGCGCCACCTGCGGCTTCTTCCCGATCGATCGGAAGACCATCGACTTCCTTACGGTCACCGGCCGCGCCGACCACCGCATCGAACTCGTCGAGGCCTATGCCAAAGCGCAGGGCATGTGGCGCGACGCGCAGACGCCCGATCCGGTCTTCACCGACACCCTCGAACTCGACATGGGCGAGGTCCGTCCCTCGCTGGCCGGCCCCAAGCGTCCGCAGGACCGGGTGCTGCTCGACGGGGCCAAGCCCGGCTTCGCGCAGTCGATGGAGACCGAGTTCAAGAAGGCGGCCGACATCGCCAGCCGCTACAAGGTCGAGGGCTCGAATTTCGACATCGGCCACGGCGACGTGGTGATCGCGGCGATCACCTCCTGCACCAATACTTCGAACCCATCGGTGATGATCGGCGCGGGGCTTCTCGCCCGCAACGCGGTGGCCAAGGGCCTCAGCGTCAAGCCGTGGGTGAAGACCTCGCTGGCGCCTGGCTCGCAGGTGGTGGGAGAGTACCTCGACAAGTCCGGCCTGCAGGAGAGCCTGGACAGCCTCGGCTTCAACCTCGTCGGTTTCGGCTGCACCACCTGCATCGGCAATTCGGGTCCGCTGCCGCCTGCGATCTCGAAGGCGATCAACGACAACGACGTGGTCGCCGCGGCCGTGCTCTCGGGCAACCGCAACTTCGAGGGCCGCGTGAACCCCGACGTTCGCGCCAACTACCTCGCCTCGCCGCCGCTGGTCGTCGCCTACGCGCTTGCCGGCTCGATGCAGATCGACATCACCACCGAGCCGCTCGGCCACGGCTCCGACGGGCAGCCGGTCTACCTCAAGGACATCTGGCCCTCGTCGAGCGAGATCCAGTCCTTCATCGAGAAGAACATCACCTCGACCCTGTTCAAGAGCCGCTACGCCGACGTCTTCGGCGGCGACGACAACTGGAAGGCCGTCGAAGTCAACGAGGCCGAGACCTTCGCCTGGGATTCGACCTCCACCTACGTGCAGAACCCGCCGTATTTCGAGGGCATGACCAAGACGCCCGATCCGATCACCGACATCGAGAATGCCCGGATCCTCGGCCTCTTCCTCGACTCGATCACGACGGACCACATCTCGCCCGCCGGCAACATCCGCGCGGCCTCGCCAGCCGGCGAATACCTGCAGGAGCATCAGGTCCGCGTGCAGGACTTCAATCAGTACGGCACCCGGCGCGGCAACCATCAGGTGATGATGCGCGGCACCTTCGCCAACATCCGCATCAAGAACCAGATGGTCCGCGATGCGGCGGGCGAGGTGGTCGAGGGCGGCTGGACGCTGTTCCAGCCCTCCGGCGAGCGGATGTACATCTACGATGCCGCGCAGAAATACGCGGAGCAGGCCACCCCGCTGATCGTCTTCGCCGGCAAGGAATACGGGACCGGCTCATCCCGCGACTGGGCTGCCAAGGGCACGAAGCTCTTGGGCGTGCGCGCCGTGGTCGCCGAGAGCTTCGAGCGCATCCACCGCTCGAATCTGGTCGGAATGGGCATCGTCCCGCTGGTGTTCAAGGACGGCCAGTCCTGGGCCACCCTCGGCCTCAAGGGCGACGAGACCGTCACGATCAAGGGCCTCTCGGGCGAACTCAAACCCCGCCAGACCCTCACCGCCGAGATCACCTCGGCGGACGGCACGAGGCAGGACGTCCCGCTGACCTGCCGGATCGATACCCTCGACGAACTCGAGTATTTTCGTAACGGCGGTATCCTGCCCTACGTGCTGCGCTCGTTGGCGGCGTAAGGCGCGATCGATCCTCGCCCGCTCGGCGGGCGGGGATCCTCCGGCAGATCAGGCGGTTCGAATGCCGGCTTCCGGCATCGCCGCCTGCACGAACCTCGCGAGGCTGGTGCTGCGCATCGGCCGAAACGGCATTCCGGCCGTCCCGTGGCTGACGCACTCTACCGGACACAGCACGAGGTCGCTGCGTCCGACGAGACCGGCGAGCGGGCCGAGGCACGCAGAATCCTCCGCAGTCGCTATATCTAGTTATATATAGCCATCTTGCCGCGATCGCGCGACCTTGGCAGGGGGGGCCGCCACCGGGGGGCTCAGGAATCCTGCGGCACGGGAACGAGGCGGGCGAGGAACGGGGAGGCCGCCTTTTCGGCCGCCCGCTCGATCGCCCGATAATGCGCGACGACATCCGCCCCGAAGGCGGAGAGCCGCGCCCCGCCGCCGGCCTTGCCGCCGATCTGCGCCTCGACCACGGGCTGACCGAAGCCCTTGTTCATCGCCTCGACCAGCATCCAGGCCCGGCGATACGACATGCCGAGCGCCCGGCCCGCTGCCGAGATCGAGCCGTGTTCCGCGATCATCTCTAGGAGCTGTACCTTGCCGGGGCCGATGCGGTTGTCCGGTCCGAGGTCGATGCGGATACTCAGGCTCGCCATCGGATCTCCCAGTCGGCGCGGTCGAGCCCGTACCGTATCACGCCGCGACTGCGTTGGGCCGGGCCTGTCAGGCGATAGTGGACGCCGTATATAGCGCCGGACGGGGCGTCACGAGCCGACCTTCTCCTGCGTCGGGCTTCCAGCATTCACGAGGCATCATGTTCCAGTGTATCGGCTACGGCACCCAGGAGGCGAGCACGCCCCTGAAGCCCTTCAGCTTCGAGCGCCGCGATCCCGGCCCGAACGACGTCGAGATCGAGATCGTCTATTGCGGCGTCTGCCATTCGGACCTGCACCAAGCCCGCAACGAGTGGCAGAACACGAACTATCCCTGCGTCCCCGGCCACGAGATCGTCGGTCGGGTGACCCGCGTCGGCGCGGAGGTTTCGACCTTCAAGGAGGGCGACCTCGCCGGCGTCGGCTGCATGGTCGATTCCTGCCGGGAGTGCGACAGCTGCAAGGAGGGCCTGGAGCAGTATTGCCAGCCCGGCTTCACGGCGACCTATAACGGGCCCGCCCAGAAGACGGGCGAGAACACCTACGGCGGCTATTCGAGCCACATCGTCGTCGACAAGCACTTCGTGCTGCGCATCCCCGAGAACCTCGACCTCGCCGGCGTCGCCCCTCTGCTCTGCGCGGGCATCACCACCTTCTCGCCGCTGCACCACTGGAAGGTCGGCCCCGGCCAGAAAGTCGGCATCGTGGGCCTCGGCGGGCTCGGCCACATGGGCGTGAAGATCGCCCACGCCATGGGCGCCAAGGTGACGCTGTTCACGACCTCGCCCGGCAAGGAGGCGGACGCGCGACGCCTCGGCGCCGACAACGTGGTGATCTCGAAGGACGCCGACGCGATGGCGGCCGAATCCGAAAGCTTCGACTTCATCCTCGACACGGTCGCGGCCCAGCACGACATCAACGCCTATCTCGGCCTGCTCAAGCGCGACTGCACGCTGGTCCAGGTCGGCGCGCCGGAGAAGCCGCTCGACGTCAACGTGTTCAGCGTGATCTGGCGCCGCCGCAACTTCGCCGGCTCGCTGATCGGCGGCATCGCGGAAACACAGGAGATGCTGGACTTCTGCGGCAAGCACGGCATCACCGCCGACATCGAGATGATCCCGATCGATGAGATCGAGACGGCCTACACCCGCATGCAGAAGAGCGACGTGAAGTACCGCTTCGTGATCGACATGGCTTCACTGCCGAAGGCGGCCTGATCCGTCACGTCTGGGGGGTCGCGAGGACACCTCGCGATCGCCTGGGCATCGCGTCCCTCGACCGCGGGCCACTGGATCGCGACGCCGGTTCCGTCAGCGCGTGCGCGGGCGGTGGGGCCGCCGCGGGTGCGGCTCGGGCAGCTGGCAGGCCGCAGCCGAGACGCCCCGCTCCGCCATGATCCCGCATGCCTGCTCGACCGTCATGTCGCAGGGGCCGGTCATGCCCTGCAAAGCCCCGACGGCACGCTGATATTCGGGCAGGTTGACGCATCCGGGAACGCCGAAGAACGCCCAGGCCGTGGCGGAAGTGGCGAGGGTGGTGGCCAGGACCAGAAGGACGACAGCAGCCGAAGCGCATGCAGACATGATTCGCTCCTGCGCCGGAGGAGGCACGATGCAGTCTCGCCGAAGAAGTCGGCGTGTTCGACCGCATTCGCGACTCGCACGCGGCCGCTAAAGGCAGCAGCGCGACCGACCGGCGATGGCGCGGCCGCTCACAGAATCCCCAGCACCTTCGCCGTCCACCAAACCATCGGCACCACGCTCGTCGTCACGACGATGCCGAGGAGAACGGCGAAGATGGCGGTGCGGATCCTGGTCCGAGGCGTGAGGTCCGGCGTGGATGTCATCACGCCTTGTCCTCCGACCGGCGCCGTTTTGCTATGACCGATCGTCGCGACCGATGGCCGCCGCACGGGTTAGAGGGACCGGATCCGAGAGGGTGCCACCGTTCCGAGGCGCGGCATCACAGCCATCGCTCGTCGAGGTCGGTGGCGTTCCGGTCGGCAACGGGTTGCGTCTCGTCGCCCTCGGCGAAGATCACGACGTCGCCGGGCCCGACGTCGCGAATCGCATAGAAATCCCAGCGGCGGTGGATGATGCGCGGACCGCCGAAGATCCGGTAGGCGTTCCAGAAGCGATCGTCCCGGAAGCCGACATAGTGGATGCAGCGCGAGGTTGGTTTGGTGGGCACGGGCATGACAGCTGGCTCCCCCGCTCCACCGGACGATGCAATGCGATCCGGAATTCTGGCAACCGGGACGGCCGACGATGGTTCGTTCGGGGGGCCGGCAGGGCCGGCGGCAGATTGGCACGCGCAATCCATGTCGACCTGGACCGCCACCGTCCTCGGCCTGTGGGCAGCCTACTGGGCCGCGCTCTTCGCGCAGGTGGCGCATCTGCGCATGCGCGACGACGGCGCAGGGGCGCTCGCGTTCGGCTGGCTTGCCGGAGCGCTGCTCGCGGCCGGCACAGGGTTTTTCGTGAGCACGATCGGTGCTTGACGCGAGATGCGATCGAGCTCCGCGATCAGGCGCTTTCCGGGCTCGGCCTGGACGTTTCCATCAGCTCCAAGGTCCGCAGGATCGCCATGCCGACCACCTCGGCATCCGCGTCGCCTTCCGGCGTCGCCGGCAGGATCGCGACGGCCTCCACCTCGCCGCCGTCCGACGGGCCGACGACGACCTTGAAGACCGAACCCTCCTGGGCGTCCTCGTCGTGGATCAAGGCGACGGTATAGCCGGCGGCCTCGCCGAAGAGACGTAGGGCCCTGTACTCGGTGGCAGGCACGACCGGCGACTGGGCCGCGTCAGGATTTGGGCGAGCGCCGAAGGTCGGGCGGATCACGTTGCTCATGCCGATCTCGTAGCGCGATCCGGCCGATATGTTGAGCCCATTGTCCAAGGAGGCAACGGAGATGATTGTGAGACACAAGACCCGCGGATCAGCTGGATGCCCGATCCTGCTGGTGCTCCCAAGGGGAATCGAACCCCTGTTTTCGCCGTGAGAGAGCGAATTTTGCGCCATCCTGATACTATCAGATGCGGTCTGATACATCATGATCTTCAATGCCTTAGCTCACATGGCCTCATTGCGGATCATCGGGTTCCATGGCATCGTTGTCAACGAAATTGACAACGAAAAGGCAGGCGATGCCTCGTCGCGCAAGTCCGTTCAAGAGCCGATCTGGTCGAGCTGAGTTGCCTGCTTCCGACGCTCCGGAATGGGAGCTGCTCAGCCCCGGTGTGCGGCTTGGCTATCGATCGGGGCGTGGTACGAGAGGGCAGGGCGGCTCATGGCTCGCTGCCACGCGAACGCCGGACGGCCAGCGTGTCCAGACTCGAATAGGCGTGGCCGACGACATCGCCGCGGCCGACGGTGCGAAGGTCCTAACGCACGAACAGGCAAAGGACGCGGCGCGCGCCTGGGTGAAGTCGCTTCGCTCGGCCCCGGATGCACAACCGGCTTTGACGGTCGGAGATGCGCTCGACCGCTACCTCGAGGCGCGCACGGCCGAGGGCATGAAAGCGGTCTACGACGCCAAGTCCCGCGCCCGGGTCCACATCCGGCCGAAACTCGGGAGCGTCCGCGTCGCCGATCTTACGCTCGACAAGCTACGGCGCTGGCGCGACGCGATGGTGCAGGCCCCGAAGCTCTTGAGAACCGGCAAGCTCGCCACCAAACAGAATTCGCGCGCCATCGACGTAACCGACCCGGAGGCCCTGCGGCGGCGGCGAGACACGGCCAATCGGACGATGACGCTGCTCAAGGCGGCGCTGAACTGGGGCTACCAGCATCAGTTGGTCGAGAACGACCGGGCCTGGCGGCTGCTCAAGCCGTTCCGAGACACAGGGTCGGTCAGGGTCCGGTTCCTCGACGCAGCCGAGCAGCAGAGGCTACTGAACACATCGGACGGGGCGCTACGCGATCTGGTCGCCGCGGCACTGATGACGGGTGCGCGCTTTGGCGAGCTTGCGAAGCTGGCGGTGCGGGACTTCGACAGGGCCAACGGAACGGTCTTCATCGAGCGCAGCAAGAACGGGCGAGCGCGCCACATCCCGCTAACAGCCGGCGGGATAGGCCTTTTCGAACGGCTTGCCGTGGGGAGGGCGCCGAAGGCTCCGTTGTTGGTCCGAGAGGATGGCGAGGCCTGGAAGCCGGCGCAGTACCAGCGAGGCTTCAAGGCATCCCTTGAGCGCGCGAAGCTCGAGAGCATTACACTACATGAGCTGCGGCACTCTTACGCCAGCGCCATGGTCCGCAACGGCGCGCCGCTGATTGTTGTCGCCGAGGCGCTTGGCCATTCGGGTACGCGGATGGCTGAGAAGCACTATGCTCATCTGGCGCCGAGCTACGTGGCCGATACGATACGGCGGACTGCGCCCGACCTTGTGATCACCACTAAGTCAAAGCCGGTGACGCTCAACATATCTGCGTGAGCGCGCTACGAAATCCGAGCATGCGTCACTTGCTGGCGCGCTTCAGGAATAGCCCCGGGCCATGCTCCGTCGTTTCACACGCCCGATCGCTTCACTCGTTGTAGTGCTGGCCGGCTGCAGCGGAGCCTTCGCTGCCAAGGCGCCGGCTCGCAGGGCTGTCTCGGATGACCGCATCGCTGCGGCAGCGATCAGCCGGTATCGGGCGCAATACGGTCTCGGGCCCGTTCAGGTCGACGCGGCTCTGACCAGAGCCGCCGCTTATGCCGCGAGAGCGAACGCTGCGGCCGGCTCTCTCAGTCACGATGCCGGCGGCTCGTTCCAGGCCCGCATGGCGATGACCGGCCTCGCGAGGGGCCTGAAGGCCGAGAACCTCGGAGCCGGTACCGCGACGTTCGATCAGACGCTGGCAATGTGGCAGGCCTCATCGAGCCACAAAGCGAACCTGCTGCTGCCCGAGGCGCGGCGCATCGGGATCGCTCACTCTGACGCGTCAGGTTCATCCTACGGTCGGTTCTGGGCCCTGGTGGTCTCGCAGTAGGCCGCGCCGGATTCGACCTAGTCGCTTTGGCGGTAGGCTTGATCTCGCTATGGGGTCGGCATGAGCAATGTGATTCGCCCGACATTCGGCGCCCGACCGAAGCCCGACGACTAGGCTGCCGGTTATGAGGTCGCCTTGGTTCAAGATAAAGACTCGAAGCTGGGGCCGGTGTTCAAGGTCGTTGTCGGCCCGTCAGACGGAAGAGAGTTCGAGGCCGTCGCGATCCTACCAGATACGCGAGAGGGCGAAGCCGATGCTGAGGTGGTCGGCATGGCGATCCTGCGGACGCTGGAGCTTATGGAAACTATCGGGCGGGGGCCTGAGAGCGCCTAACGGCAGAGGACGCTGGCGTGATCTTCTTCGATCAGAACGGCGAGGGGCCCAGCGTTCGGCTCAAGAAGGACAAAAGCGTCTCTTGATCTGCGCATCTGGTTTGGGTTCAGGTGGCTGCCGGGTTCGAGTGCGAGGGCGGAATTCGAACCGACGGAACTGGATCGACGATGGCCGCAGCGATACCCGATCGGGAACTCCAGTTCTCTCCCCTTGGCGGTCGTGTCACGCAGCAAGGCATCACGGTCATCGTCTTTATCTACCGATTTGCGGATGTTCCGAACGATCCGTGGCAGCTTGAGGTCGTCGACCACGACGGCGGGTCAACGGTTTGGGATGAGACGTTTACAACCGACGACGACGCTCTCGCTGCTTTCGCGCAGGCTGTTCAAGAGCATGGCATCGGTGCATTTGCCGAGCTGGAAGCCAATAAGAAGCACTAGAGCGGCTGCCGATCACGCGGAGTCGGGCTGGGTTTTCACACGCGGGCTGATCTGATTCCCTGTCTGCTTTCGACAGGAGGGTCGATGTCGTCGCCGTTGTCGTCCGATCTGCGTGAGCGCGTCG